>JAHCMM010000100.1 GCA_019192515.1 Cyclobacteriaceae bacterium SS2 | reverse complement strand
AAGGCAAGTGAAGCTGGAGCCTTGAATGCAGGATATACGGTAGTAAGACTCAATGGACAAGTAGCGTCCCTTTTCAAAGACTGGATTATCAAGACTTTTCCTGATCGTGCTCATAAGGTGCTCCATCAGATTGAAGCTATGCATAATGGCCAACTCAATGATTCAGAGTGGGGTAGAAGACTCACCGGAGATGGCAATTATGCAGAAATGATAGCTCAGCTTTTTAAAACTGCTAAAAAGAAGTATTTCAGTGACAAGGAAATGCCAGCTTTAAATACCAGTATTTTTCGCAGAGGCGGAAACTATCAGCTATTTTAACGTCAGAGTAGTAGATCAACCAGCTCTTCTGTGGCAGATTTATCAGTTACCTGGTAGTATTGACCTTCGCCATCAAAATCAACCCATAGGCCATCTGATTTTGGGTCCTTTGTGCTTTTGTCGTCATATTCCTCATTGTATGCCAGGCTCATGATTTTTCTAAGATCGTCCCAAAGGAGAGGTTGATCTCCATCAATACGGGCCCTTCTGTCTTCGAAACTGGCATCTAATGGAATTTCTTTTGATTCTCCATCTTCTATAAAAATAAAATCGAGGTGCATCCTGGCTTCTCGTTTGGAAGCTTCATAAATAGCCTGGACTATTTCTTGTAGTTCATAATCCCAAAAATCAGTATCAAGCACCATTCCCGGCTTTCCGTTACCAATCGCCATATGGATATACAGACTATCGTCACTGCTGACGTCCTGCAAGGTGACATCTTCAAATAATTTACTCAGGTAGTCTGCCCAGACTTTGCCCAGATTTCCCTTCCAGGTAAAATTATCATCCATGGTAAATCCTTCATTCAGGATCTCCTCTTCAGACAATGTGTCCCGGTTTAAATATTCCTGTTCGAAGCTGACGGCTACCTGGTCGTTGTCTATGTTAATGTCCAGGGTATATGCAAAAGAGTAAGGAGGGGGCAATTGCAAAGTCTGATAAGAAACAATTACTTTCATTGTAGATATTTTTTAGCGGTCTTTATCCGATCAATCTTTCCTGTTGATGTATAAACAAAAGACGCTACGAACTCAATTTTTTTAGGTTTGGAATAAGTATGTAATTGGTTGAAAATGCTATGATTGAAATCAAAAGGTTTATCACTTTCTATCAGCAAAATTACTTTCTGACCCAGAATTTCATCCACTTCTGAGGTAATTAATATTGGTTTTTTTATTTCTTCTTGCAACACACCTTCCACAGCTTCAGGATTCACCTTATATCCTCCTGAATTAATAACAAAATCAGCTCTTCCAATCCATTTAAATGACTGTTTATCATTGATCTCCACGATATCATTCGTCTGCATCCACTCATGATCTGTCAAAGTACCACGGAGCTTTAAACAATCTCGCACATCTGTATCGATCTCCGTATCTCCAAGGGCCTGATATGCTTCACTTGATGAAATGTTACGCAATGCTACATGAGAGGCGGTTTCGGTCATGCCATAGGTGATGTAAGGTTTTACCTTTTTATGCTTCAGATACTGGACGTGTTTTTCCGATAACGGGGCACCACCAATAAGCAGTGTGTTTTCATGATCGAAAAAGGACTCATTCGCTTCGATTGTTCTCATTATTTGAAGTGGAACCATCGAAATCAGAGCTCCGCGGACCTGAATCGATGGGATGGCGTTTGGTTTTTGAACGATCAGATCAATTCCACGGACCAGTGATCGAATCACGAGCATTGCACCCCCAATGAAAGCAGGTGAAATACAAAGCACAGCTCTAGTAATTTGCTTCATTGGATCTATGTGTTGCATGGTTACCTCAGCACTATATTGCATTTTGCTTTTAGAGAGTCGGATAACCTTTGAAACTCCTGTAGAACCACTTGTCACAAACTCCATGTAATCTTCATCAGAATACCATTTTTTCACGATATTGATTACTTGTGACTCATGATCCTCGTAAATATTTTTAAAGGATTTCCCAGTTCTTATTTCGTCGATTGTTAGTTTTTCGTTTTTAAAAACGATATTCATAAAGAAACATCTTTTGCAGGAGCCAGATCAAATACTTGTTCAGAGACTGAGACACAAAGATAAACTTGCCTTTGAACTTGTCTTCAATGAATATTACGGGTTGTTGAAATCTTATGCCCAGAGATTTTTGGATGAAGAAGCAGATGCTGAAGAAGTGGTGCAAGAAACATTTACCAGGTTTTGGGAAAAATGCGAGTCCCTTGATCCTCTTTCATCGATCAAAAACTATCTGTATAGATCCGTTCATAATTCCTGCTTGAATTTTTTGAAACACCAAAAGGTGAAGGATGCATACAAGCAGTACATCATCGAATTTATGGAGGAAGGAGCGGAAGAGCCATACATGGAAAAGGAAGAAAAAACGACTTTGGAAAAAGTGTTGGCAGAAATAGATCAATTACCTCCCAAGTGTCAGGAGATTTTCAAACTGAGCAGGTTTGAGGGGCTGAAGTATTATGAAATAGCCAGTCACCTGAGTATCTCAGTAAAAACAGTAGAAGTACAAATGGGGAAGGCCCTGAGAGTATTGAGAGAAAAATTTAAGGATCATAAAGTTTAATCATGCGTCCCTGGATTTTTGGTGTGGTGATCTTATTATGCACCCATTTTGTCTCGTGGAGTCAGGGGTTGACGGATAAAGTATCAGTAAACTTCAAAGACCTGCCCCTTGAGCTGATCTTAGATAGCATTTCCTACAAGAGCGGTTACCAGTTTTCTTATAATTCTGACATCATGCCAAGCGGGAGTTTGTTTTCGCTTAGCAGGACCGATATCCATGTCGATTCACTGCTGTCTATTCTTTTGGTTGGTACACAATTAGAATATGAAGGGAAAGATGATCTGATTATCATTAAGAAGGTCAAACCTGCAGGAGATAGTAATGCTAAAGCCACACAATTTGGTGTATCCGGCTGGGTAAGAGATGCTAAAACTCAGGAACCTTTGGTAGGCGTTAATGTTCACCTGAACGGAACACTAATTGGCACCTCAACAGATAAATATGGCAATTATGAGCTCAGGAAGATTCCTCCCGGGAGTTATGAGTTGGTCTTTTCATATGTAGGGTTTGATGTGGTTTCGCACCCACTGCTGATTAAGGATGTAGTTACACAAAAAGTAAATGCCCTAATGCAGGTAAAAGTGCAGGAGCTGGATGGAGTAGAGCTGGTGTCTACCAGGTTTGTAGATAAAAACAAGTGGGACAAATATTACAAAGAGTTTACGGTGGAGTTTTTGGGTAAAACTCAGAATGCCAATCGCTGCGCCATCATGAACCCCCAGGTATTGAATTTTTCCTATGATAAGGAAAACGACGTCTTGAATGCAGAAGCTTCAGAAGCATTGATCATTCAAAACCAGGCACTTGGATATAAGATCATTTATGAACTTCTTTCTTTTAATAAATCTCCTGAGAGCACGTATGAAAACGGGAAAGCACTGTTTGTGAACCTGGAGCCTGATGGAAGGAAAGAAATCAAAAAGTGGAGATATAACCGTAAAAAAGGTTTTTATGGATCGGCCAATCATTTTTTTATCTGCCTGATTGAGGGAAACTACTACCGCAAAGGGTATCGGGTCTATGAAATCAATCATCCGTCAGAGATTACCAGCCAGAACAAGACGTTGATCAATGCCAAAAATTTGATCCGGGAAACAAAAAACCCTTACGAGTGGGTTTTGAAGTTTGACGATATGCTCATGATCGAATATACCAAGGAGATTGAAAGTCCTCAATATGTTTTGGAAATGAATAGCAACAATGAGATGAGTAATGTTATTTCATCAACCCTTTTGGATGTTACACCGAACATTCAGCGGTCAGTCATTGAATTGAGAGCCGATAGTGTATTGTTAGACAGATTTGGTCAGGTAAAGGAATCCCGTGGCATGAAGATGATGGGTTACTGGGCATGGGAACGGGTAGGGGATATGATGCCTGCGGGGTATGATCCAAAAGGAGATAAACTTACCACTAGGTAAGGGAATTTGGTGTAAAATTTGTTAATATGTTGAGTGTATATGATTATGGAGGATTTACTAGCAAAATATTTTGCGGGGGAAGCGTCTGCTTCTGAAGTAAAAGAAGTTGAGGATTGGCGAAGTGCTTCTAAAAAGCACTCAGAAACCTACTTTGAAGCAAAGAAAATTTGGTTAGCCAGTTCGATAAAGGAAAAGCCAGGGAAGTATGTTTTGGAGAAAATCATTGGTAGTGATAAGCCATCTGTATCACTTTTTACAAAAATATTTAGATATGCCGCGATCCTTGTGATAGTAGCTGGGCTCTCATTTTTGATTTATAATTATCTGATCTTTCCGTATGGATCCGGAGATGAGATTGTCGCAGATAAAATGCTCAATACCAAGCTTCCGGATGGATCAAAAGTGACCTTACAGAAGGGTTCCACATTGAAGATCAATGATTTTGAGAAAGGGCGATCGGTTTTACTTACAGGAAGGGCTTACTTTGATATCAAAAAGGATGAATCAAGACCATTTACCATTGAAACCTCCAGTGCTAAAGTGCAAGTGGTGGGAACCACCTTTGTAGTGAATAGTAATGACCCGAGAAATACAGAAGTATTTGTGGAATCCGGTCAGGTCAATCTTTATCAGAAGCCCGAAGCTTTCAACGGTTCTAATATGATGGTGAGTCTGGCATCCGGTGAAAGTGGTGAACTCTCTGTAGGCACACGAGGCATTCGGAAAAAGAAGGTAAAGGATCAAAATTATCTGGCCTGGAAAACGGGGTTTCTGACATTCAGAAATACTAACATGACAGAGGTGGCTAATACACTAGAAGATACCTATGGAATCCAGGTTGAATTCGAGAATGCTTCAATCAGGCTATGCAGGCTTACTGCCAATTACAAAGAAAAGACCTCCGAAGAGGTCCTTGAATTCATTTCTGAAACGTTTGATTTTACATTCACCCGTCAGGACAACAAAGTCGTGTTTTCGGGACAGGGGTGTAGGTAAGATCAGGGAAATTTTGGAAACTTTTTAAATTCAGGGTCCCGCTTTTCAAGAAATGCACGTTTTCCTTCCTGGGCTTCTTCCATCAGGTAAAACATCAAGGTTGCATCTCCTGCCATTTCCATCAATCCGCGCTGTCCGTCGAGTTCCGCATTCAGTCCCCGTTTGATCATTCGGATAGCCATAGGGCTTCGCTTCATGATAGTCTGACACCATTCCACAGTAGTATCCTCAAGTTGATCCAGCGGCACCACGGTGTTGACCATTCCCATGTCTTCAGCTTCTCTTGCCGAATATTGCTTGCATAAGAACCAAATCTCTCTTGCTTTTTTCTGACCAACGTGTCTCGCGAGGTATGAAGAACCAAATCCCGCATCAAAGCTTCCAACTTTGGGGCCTGATTGTCCAAAGATGGCATTTTCTGAAGCAATGGTCAGATCACATACTACGTGTAGCACGTGTCCACCACCGATGGCATATCCGTTCACCATGGCGATAACTGGTTTTGGTAGCTCCCTGATTCTTTTGTGAAAATCCAACACGTTAAGACGAGGTACACCGGATTCATCCACATAACCACCAGTGCCTTTCACGTTCTGATCTCCACCGGAACAGAATGCTTTGTCACCTTCACCAGTCAGCACAACAACCCCAATCTCTGTCATCTCCCTGGCCAGATCAATGGCATCGATCATCTGTTTAACAGTTTCGGGGCGGAAGGCATTGTATACTCTGGGTCTGTTGATCGTGATTTTAGCGATCCCGTCGAATGATTCGAATCTGATGTCACTGTAGTCTTTAATAGATTTCCAATCACGTTTGGATTTACTCATAACTTATGTTTTTTATTTTATTGTAAACTGCTTCATTCTTAGAAGGTTCAGTAAAAATTTCTAAGATCTTTTTCTTTTGGTTCCCATTGAAAAGCTCCTTAAGT
>JAHCMM010000099.1 GCA_019192515.1 Cyclobacteriaceae bacterium SS2 | reverse complement strand
CAGGAGGATGTCATTTTCAGGTTTCCGGAATCATTTAGGAATGCAAAGGGTACCATCTATTTTTATCATCCATCCAAAAAATTGTTTGATAAGACTTTCCAGGTGGTCCTTAATGATCAAAACCAGCAAAGTATCAACCGGGACGAATTAGTGCGAGGTCGGTATAAGGTAAAAGTGAGCTGGCAGGTAGGCGGATTATCTTACTTTCAGGAAAAGGAATTGTACCTGCAATGATCACAGCCTTCATCATAGGGTTGATTGGGAGTTTTCACTGTGTGGGCATGTGTGGCCCACTGATGATCACTTTTACTGAGCAGTCAGGTGTAAGAGCATACATTTCATTTGCAGGGTATCACCTTGCGAGAATATCAGTCTATGCTTTGCTTGGGGTGCTGTTTGGACTGATCGGAACATCTTTTGAGATCATCCACATCCAGAAATTCGGAGCCATACTGGTTGGGGCATTTATCCTCTTGATTTATGGTTTTCCGAAAGCCAGAAATTATATGGAAGCGCTGTACTATCGCTCTTTCTTTTACCAGTGGATCAAGAAGCGCTTTACAAGCTACTATGGAACAAATGCAAAATGGGTGGCTGCGGGTACGGTCAATGGTTTCCTGCCCTGTGGACTGATTTACCTGGCAGCAGCCGGGGCGATCCTTACGAATGAAATTGTCAGCTCCGCCTTATACATGACCCTGTTTGGGTTAGGGACTCTGCCAGGCTTGATGGCTTTGTCCATTATGAGAAACCGGATCCCGAATCTCTTTAAGAAAGTACCGAATGCCATCACGCTGATCGCCATGCTGTCGGGAGGTATATTGATTATCAGGGGAATCATTGCCGATGATCCTGAATGGAATCATTTGATGACCCAGCAGATCAACAGGATCGTGAGTGCGTGTGGGCTTTGATTAACGCTCTTCTTGCCATTGTTGGTGTTTTCACCAACAAATATGGGTTTTTGCTAATAAAACGTTCGTTGGTGAAAACACCAACGGCGGCGCAAGAGAATTTTTATACTTCACATAGCATCCTAAATACCCTGGAGGCATTCGGAGAGGAGTTTGAGGTATCAGGAGATGAACTGGTTAGCAAAAAAGACTACTCCGCTGGGAATAATTGCCAGTCCACTGGAATATTTCATCAATTAACTGAGCAAAAAGACCCACTCACGGGACAAAAAGACTGGCCAATTAGTAAAATTTGGTAGATGACTTACAAAAAAGACTAACCAGTTGATGTCAAAGACTAAAAAGTTAGAAAATGAATTGCTCGTTCGCAGCAAATAACTCCAATCCCGGAGAAAATTTCTTCCTAATCGGAGCAAAAACGTTCAATACCCCGAGAAAAAAGCTTTGACATCGCACGAAATTTCTGCTTGTTCCAAGCAAAATGCTTTGAAGCCGAAGCATTTTGCTTGAAACAGCCAGCAAAAAGATTCGACACTGCAGCTAATTGCTTCGTGAAGGGAGAAAAAAGAATCGAAGAGGGGGTTCGGAATACCCTGATGGGGGTATATGGACTCCCCCCAAGACTTTTTTTACCACTATTGGTGATTCCACCAACCAATATGGGTTCTGCTAACAAAACGTCCGTTGGTGAAAACACCATAGCCGTCAACCTAAAGCTCCAATTCTTCTTTCAATTAGCATCTAATTAAATCCCGAAGGGATGAAATTATTATAGAAGCCAGATTGAACAATAGATCTAAACCCTGAAAGGGTGTCATTATACCCATTCAAACAAGAACTTTTCTTCATATGGAATCTCATATTTATTGAGAAGGGCTAAATATTCCTCTTTAAAGGTTTTCTTTTTATGATGTTCTTCTTGATTGAGAATGTATTGATTGACGTTATTGAGCTGCGAATGGGAATATGAAAATGCTCCATATCCTTCTTGCCAGCTAAACTTACCAGGCAGCCACTTTTTCTCATTGATAAAATTTGTAGTATTGTTTTTAACATCTCTCATCAAGTCCGATAGTGCCATAGAGGGCTTCAAGCCAACAAAGATATGGACATGATCAGCGACCCCGTTTACAATGATTGATTTCTGGCTTTTGTTTTCGATGATCCCTGATATGTATTTAAACACTTCAGGTCGCCAGGTTTTAGTCAACAAGTTCGCTCTTCCTTTTACTGCAAAGACAGCATGAATGTAAATTTGTGAGAATGATCCAGCCATAATGTCACTCCTTCGGAGTTTAATTCGTTCCAATGATATTTTCTATAATTCTGCCATTCCTTCGGGATTAGAAATATACACCGTTTTAAGAAACAAACCTTAAGTTGACGGCTATGGGGATAACACCAACTGAGGTTAGTCTCAATTTTAGATGCCATATCAGAATTGCCCTGAATCTGGTATTATCGTTCCGAAAAAACCAGCCTGATCCCCAACAGGACCATGATAGACCCGGCAATCTTTTGGACAATTCCTCCGGCATTTTTATGACTAAGCAGATAATTTCCGATGGTGCCGGCAAAGTAGCCCAACACGCTCAGGAAGATGAGCCCAAAAAAGCAAAAGAGCAGGCCGAGCAGCGAAAGCTGGGTCTCATGGCTCTGCATGGCATCTGCATTGATAAACTGGGGCAGAAATGCCAGGAAAAACAAAGCCACTTTCGGATTTAAAATATTAGTGAGCATGCCCTGTACAAAGACCTTCCGGTTGGGAATCCTTTTTTGTGTATCCAGATCAAACTTTTCTTTGCTCAACAGGGCTTTTACACCCAGGTAGATCAGGTAAATCGCTCCTGCAAATTTAATGACCATAAAGGCCGTGGCAGAAGTCCTTAGAATCAGGGAAAGCCCCAACGCTGCAAACAAAGTGTGGACAAGGATCCCTGCCGTGACTCCGAAAGCGGAGATAAGCCCGGCCTTTTTACCCCCGGAGATACCCCTGGTAAGAACGTACAGAAGGTCGGGTCCGGGAGTAAGGATCAGGATCCATGATAATGTGATGAACAGCTCAAGGTTTTTAAACTCCACAGGTTACAATTTCTTGATCTTTTGGTCTTCATTTAGTCCGCTAAGCACTTCAATATTGATTCCATCAGAGATCCCGGTAGTGATCTCTTTCTTTTCAAATTGCTGCTCACCCAGCGCTACTTCTACAAAGGTCTTATTTTCCTCAAACAATACATTGCTTTCTTTCACAGCCAATACCTTTTCTTTCTTGTCCAGCACGATATCTGCATTGGCGCTGTATCCGGCCCGGAGGAAATAATCTTCCCGTTGCTTGACTGCAGCACGGATTTCAAACTGAATGGCACCTTCTTCTTCAATGCCTTTTGGAGAGATGTATTCCAGGTCAGCAAAAAACTTTACGGTATCGAGCGCTCCGACGGTGAGCTTCAATTGCATCCCTTCTTTCAGTTTTCCCACTTCAGCCTCATCTACTTTTCCTTCAAAGATCAGCTCCGACATATCTGCCACAGATGCGATGGTTGTGCCATCATTGAAAGTGTTGGTTTCGATGACAAAATTCCCTTCTTCCACCGGTACATCCAGCACCATACCGGCCACGGTTGATTTTACAAGGTTCGAAACAGCCCCGGATTTTTTAGAGGCACCTTCTTTGATCAGCTCCAGATTGTTTTCGGCAGCTTCTACCTGTTGTTTGTTCAGATTGTAAGTCAGCAGGTATTGATTGTAGTCCAGCTCGGAGATAACCCTTTCGTCAAACAACCTCTTTTGGCGTTTCATTTCCTGCTCGGAGTTTTTGTGATTGATGATGGCTTCTTTGAGCCTGGCCTCGGCATTATTCAAAGCAACTACATCGGGGATGATCTTGATCTTGGCGATCAGCTGACCACTTTTAATTTGATCACCTGGCTCCACAAAGAGTTTTTCCACCACTCCTGAAACCTGAGACTTGATCTCAATCTCTCTGCGGGGATTGATCGCTCCGGTGGCCACTGTTTTCTTTTCGATGTTGGTCACAAACGTGGAGTCAGTAGCGAATACGTTCTTAGGTTTTTCGGATTTTTTATAGACAAAAAATCCCAGAAATCCCATGCTCCCGATCAAGATGACAATGAGTGAAATACGAATTACCTTTTTCATTTGTTTAGTGTTTGTCTTTTTATTGTCAAATGGAATTCACAATAAAGGCTAATCTTCCTTCAATGAAAAGTTTAGTATGATTAGCCTTTATGTTCATTTCATTTTTTTTTGAGTTTTATTTTTTTAACCTTCTGTTCTAATGGCCTCTATTGGATTGATAGATGCAGCTTTTCTCGCTGGCAAAATACTGGCAATCAACCCACCGACCAGGAGGATGCCCAGAGCTCCCAATGCAATCGCAGGATTTATTGATGGTGGGTCAAACGGCAGCTGCCCTCCTTTTGGCATCACCATCGCAATACCTTCTAGCAAAAGGAGACCAATTATCAATGCCAGATACCCACCCAAAAATGTCAGGAACATAGACTCCTGCACGATCAGTGAGATAATCGAAAGGGGAGTAGCCCCTAGTGATTTGCGGATGCCAATTTCTTTGGTTCGCTCCTTTACAATGATGAGCATGATGTTGCTCACACCGATGATACCGGCGAAGAGTGTGCTTAAGCCAACAAACCAGGTGAAATATTCCAGTCCGTTAAACATGCCATAGATCTCACCAAATTCCTCCTGCAGATTTTCATGACCAATAGCGTCGGCATCCAGCGGGTGAATGTTATTCTTTTCTTTCATCAGCTTCAGGATCTTGGCTTCAACTTCAGCCACATCCACATTGTCTTCTACAGCATAGCCATACCAACCCACCCGGTTTCCATAATGAAATGCTTTTTGGAATGTGGTAAAAGGTACGTGTATGCGGTTTCGTTCCTGGCTATTTGGATTGGTTCTGTATGGTTTCATCACACCAACGACGATGAAGTTTACTTTTTGCACTGTGATAAACTTGCCGATAGGATCTTCATCTTTGTCAAATAAGACGTTGCGGACGTTTTCACCAATCACAGCCACTTTTCGTGACTCGTCAATGTCTTTTTGATTGATGAATCTACCCTGAGTCATCTCTTGTTTTTCAATTTGACTGTACTCGGGATAATCACCCATAACCTGGTATTGCCCGGATTTTTGGCCATGATTGATTTGTACCCCCCAGAGATTGTTTCGAGGGGCCAGTGCTTTCAATTCCTTGACACGGCTCCGTAAAAATTCAGTGTCTGAGTTGTCGAAGTTTACGTACTTACCAGGCTGAAAGCCATTGTAAGAAATGGTCGTTTTCTGACCCCATATGAATCCGCTGTTGGACAAAAAATTCCCGAAATTTTTGGTTACCCCATTTTTGAAGCTGTTACTTCCTCCCAGAAGGATGATGATCATGAAGATCCCCCAGAAGATCCCCAGAATAGTCAAACCGGTTCGAAGCTTGTTTCGCTTGATGGTTCCGAATATTTCCTGCCATTTATCGTAGTCAAACATCTCTTTATGGGTTTATTCGTCTCTAAGGGCTTCGATAGGTGGAATTTTTGCTGCCTTCCGTGCTGGGAAAAAGCCCGCCAAAGTTCCACTTATAGCTAAAACCAGGGTAGCAGCCAGGGCATTGGCAAAGTTGACATGTGGGCTGACAAAGAAGGTTTCCGGGAAACCTAAAGATACCATCATATGGGTGAGCCAGCCGGTTTCTATGAATGACATCGCAAGGATCATCCCCACATATCCGCTGACCAAAGTAATGAGCAATGCTTCCATCAGAAACAATCCGATAATAGAGAGTGGAGAGGCACCAATCGCCTTGCGCACCCCGATCTCTCTGGTACGTTCTTTCACCACTATAAGCATGATATTGCTTACTCCGACAATCCCTGCCACTAGTGTGAGTATTCCTACAAATGCCAGAAAGATCCTGATTCCATCAAAAACACCCATCCACTTTTGAAATTCTTCAAGTCGGTTAAATGCAGATACGGCCCGCTTATCATCTTTAGAGAACCGATGTCTTTCAGCAAGTAGAGCGTGAACTTCATCTTGGATTCTATGACTTTCTTCTACTGTTGCTGCACCTACAGTCAGCCAAATATTGTGAATCCGATCTCCACCGCCATACGCTACCTGAGCTGTGGTGCGTGGAATGAAAATGACTTTGGACATGTATTGGTTGGCTTCGACGCCTTTCTCATTAAACACACCAACAACCTTATATTTTATTCCATTTACAGTAATGTATTTCCCAATGGGGTCTTCTTTTCTAAATAAAACCTCCACTACCTTTTCCCCAATGACAGCCACCTTCCTTTTTTCTTTCAGGTCTTTGGCATTGATGAATCTTCCATCAAGCAAGACACTTTGCTCAATATGTGGATAGTCCACATCAACGGATCTAATCTGAAAGGAAGAGTAGTTGTTTTCATATCTGACTACAAATTCACCTTGTACCCAATAGATGCCGGTCAGATACTCAATCCCTTTGATCCTTTCACTAATCGCTTCATAGTCCTGATTATTAAACTTTATCTGTCGGCCTGGTTGCATGCCTTTGTGTGCTACACTGGTTCGTCCGCTCCAGAAATACATGGTATTGGTAGCATCATCCGAAAACTCGTTTTTAATGCCATTTTGGAATCCTACCCCAAATCCCATCAGGATGATGAGAATAAAGATTCCCCATGCCACATTGAAGGCTGTGATAAACGACCGCAAGCGATTCTTGTCGATCGTATAAAAGATTTCCTGCCACTTATCGAGATCAAACATGACTTATGCTAATGCGGGCTCCTGCTCTTTAATAATCACACCGTCCTGCAACCTGATCACCCGGTCCGTCATTTCGGCTACATCATGTTCATGGGTCACTACCACGATGGTTTTGCCCATGGCATTCACATCCTTGAGGATGCGCATTACCTCATGAGAAGTGCTGGTGTCCAAAGCTCCTGTAGGCTCATCAGCCAGGATCACCTTGGGATCACTGATCAAAGCTCGAGCTATAGCTATCCTTTGTTTTTGTCCACCGGACATTTCACTGGGCATGTGATGTGCCCAATCCTTCAACCCCAATTTGTCCAGATACTCCAGAGCAATGTTGTTCCTTTTTTTCCGACTTACTTTTTGGTAGTAAAGTGGAAGAGCGACATTTTCCATCGCATTCTTGAAGTTCAACAGATTGAAAGACTGGAAAACGAATCCCAGAAACTTATTGCGATAAAATGCTGCCTTGGCTTCCGTGAGGTTTTTAATGGAGGTACCAGCCAGGTTGTATTCTCCTGTATCGTAGTTGTCCAGAATGCCCAGAATATTCAATAGGGTTGACTTTCCTGATCCGGAAGACCCCATGATCGACACCAGCTCACCTTCTTCGATGGTCATGTCGATACCTTTCAACACATGCAACGATTGTTGACCTGTCTGATAGGATTTATTGATTTTTTTCAGGTTTAGCATTGGGTACCAGGGTTGATTGACAAATTGGTAACGCTTTATCTAACTGATTAGATGTGTGGAAGTGTCAGAAAGTTGCATGAGTGGTATAAAAGTCTTATCAGCGGGGAATAATGTTTTTAATGCAGGAATTTTCAGAATCTACCTTGCCTACTCCGTTTCTTAACATCATTAAGCCTCATAGTGTGTATAGATTGGCACCATATTGGTTAGAAAAGGGGTTCTATTGAATACCTTTACCTAAACGACCCATGATGATCACAAGATTTTGTATTGCTGCCAGTCTTTTAATCTGCACATCGAGTGCTTTCGGCCAGAACATCATCAATGTATCGGGCATATGGAAAGGTTCTTCTGAGTATCTCAATGCAACTACTGCCATAACTATGGAGATCAAACAGAATGAAAATCTGATTGATGGTTTTATCTATGGGAAAACGCTGAATGGAAAAGACTCCACAAAAAAGGCTTTTAGCGGTGTAATCACCGGAGATAAGATAGAAATACTGGAAACAGATTACATATATAAGACTGGAATAGATTGTAAAGCCAAGCTTTTACTCCAATATTCGAGATCAAATGGGAATGAAAGTCTCACGGGTAAATGGACTGGTGACCTAAGACTCAGTACCTGTCCTCCCGGAGTATTCGGACCAATAAATGTGGTGAGAGCAAATGGCGTTCAGGGAAGTCTTCCTGTTGTTCAGGTTGCTGAAAACACTACACCGGTTGCTGGAGTAAAGGCTGAAAAACCGGCCCCGCCAGATGAAATGGGAGAGATACTTATTTCAGAGCTCAGCAATCGCAATTATTATGCATTAATTATCGGGATTAACAACTACAGTGATCCGGGTATCCAAACCCTGGACAATCCTATCAGCGATGCTAAAGGGTTGGCCACTGTTCTTCAGAGCAGCTACACTTTTGAAAAGCCCAATGTAATCTACCTGGAGGATCCGGGGAGAGCTGAAATCATCGATGCACTGGATGTACTTAGCAATAAAGCCACGGAAAAGGACAATGTACTGATCTTTTATGCGGGCCACGGAATATGGAATGAAAAACTGAACCAGGGATACTGGTTACCTGCCGATGCTTCACTGGATTCCAAAGCGCAATGGCTTTCAAACAGTACACTCAGAGACTACCTGGGTGGGATAAAATCAAAACATACCCTATTGATCTCTGACGCTTGCTTCAGTGGAGGGATACTTAAAGAGAGAAGTGTGGAGCAAAGCAGCAAAGCCATGCTCGAACTCTATAAGCTGCCCAGTAGAAAAGCCATGACCAGTGGCACCATGACTACTGTGCCTGATGAGAGCGTATTTATCAAATACCTGATGAAAAACCTGGGAGAGAATGAATCCAGGTTGCTGTCGGCAGATCAGCTCTTCAGGAATTTTAAAATTGCTGTCATCCACAACAGTCCTCGTGGCCTGGTGCCTCAATATGGAGTGATCGCATTTACAGGCGATGAAGGAGGAGATTTTATTTTTCTGAAAAGAGACTAAGTCAATATCTCTTTTACCACCTTTCCGTGCACATCAGTCAACCGGAAGTCTCTGCCCTGAAAATGGTAGGTTAATTTCTCGTGGTCAAATCCCAGCTGATGCAGAATGGTGGCTTGCAGGTCGTGCACATGCACCCGTCCGCTTACACCAGCAAATCCGATCTCATCTGTCTCTCCGTGAGTGTATCCTTTCTTGATACCACCACCAGCCATCCACATGGTGAAGGCGTCCCCGTTATGATCCCTGCCTTTGAAGTCAGCTCCTGACCTTGCTTCCATCATAGGCGTACGACCAAACTCTCCACCCCATACGACGAGAGTTTCTTCCAATAGTCCTCTTTGTTTCAGGTCCTGAATCAAAGCGGTCATTGGCTGGTCAATCAGCTTGCAAGCGTTCTTCAAGGCTCCATCAACACCATTACCCGGTCCTGCTCCGTGGCTGTCCCATCTTCGATCAAAAAGCTGAATAAATCGTACGCCTTTTTCGACAAGCCGCCGGGCAAGCAAACAATTGTTGGCAAATGAGTTTTCACCGGGTCGGGTCTGATACATCTCATGCACCCAGGCGGGTTCATCATCGATGTTCATCACCTCTGGTACGGCGGTCTGCATACGATAGGCAAGTTCGTATTGAGCAATTCTGGTGAGGATTTCCGGGTCTTTGGATTCCAGGTATTCCTGCTGATTGATCTTATTGATGGCATCAATAGATTGCTTGCGAAGCGAGGAGTTGATGTCGTCAGGATTGGAAAGAAAGAGCACAGGATCTCCCTTTGATCTGCACTGTACACCCTGATGGATGGTGGGTAGAAATCCACTTCCATAAACACTTTTGCCTGCACTTGGCTCACCTCCGGATACCAGCACCACAAAACCTGGCAAATCCTGGTTTTCTGAACCCAGTCCGTAGGTCACCCATGATCCCATACTTGGTCTGCCAAGCCTGGGTGATCCCGTATGCATAAAAAGCTGGGCTGGGGCATGGTTAAACTCTTCCGTATGGACAGCCTTGAGAAAGGTTACTTCATCCACGATCTTTGCAAAGTTGGGCAGGTAATCTGAGACGTAGGCTCCCGACTCACCATGGCGGTTAAACACAGCCTGTGAGCCCAACATTTTGGGTATCCCTTTCAGGAAAGCAAACTTCTTTCCTTCCATCAGGGAAGGCGGACAGTCTTTTCCATCCAGCTGATTGAGTACCGGCTTATAGTCAAACAGTTCCAGCTGTGACGGGGCACCAGCCATGTGAAGGAAGATCACATTTTTCGCTTTCGGAGCGAAATGAGGTAATAGTTTGGTGACTGTATTTTCGACGGGAGATGCAGAGGCTCCGCCCAGCAGATCATATCCAGAAAGACCTGCAAGCGCTGTAGCACCCAGACCTGACATACATTTCTTCAGGAAATGGCGGCGGGTGTTGTATTCCGCTTTTTTGTATTGTGCCTCATCAAAAATATTCATCGCCATCTTAGTTTTTTGTCAGGAACTCATCCAGGTTCAACATCGCATTGGCCACCACTGTGAAAGATTTTACCTCAATTTCATCATTATTTACACTTACAGGGCGAACCAGATCTTCTGAGAGAAAGTTCTCAGTGGCTTTCTGGTAAAGCTCTTCCAAAGCGTCAAGTCTATGCTGATCAATTTCCCTGAACATCACCCGGTAATATCCAGCTTTGATACTTGCTGCGACATCATTCTCATTGATCTCTGCCATAAACTGGCCCAGGATTTTAGCGGCTTCAAAGAAAGATTCCTCATTCAGAGATGTGAGAGCCTGCAATGGCGTGTTGGTCCTGATCCTCCTGGAAGTGCACACATTTCTTGGGGTTGCATCGAACAAAGTCAACATCGGATAGGGGTCAGTCCGCTTCCCAAAGATGTAAAGAGAGCGGCGATATTGGTCATCACCAGTATCAGTATCCCATTTACCCCAAATGCCCCTGGCTGCGTCCGGTCTGGGTGGCATCACACTCGGACCATACATTTCCAGGTTGATGAGATTACTCACAGCCAATACCTGGTCACGGATCTGTTCGATATTCAACCGGACTCTTGGTCCCCGGGATATCAGTCGGTTATAGGAATCTTTTTCTATTTTTTGTTCAGTAGCCTCTGAGCTTTGCTGGTAAGCAGATGACATCACCATAAGTTTTATCAGGCTTTTCACACTCCAATCCATTTCATCTCTGAACTGCACCGCCAGCCAATCCAGCAACTCAGGATGAGAAGGGGGTAATCCCTGCGACCCAAATTCTTCCATAGTCTCAACAATACCATACCCAAAGATCTGTTCCCAGAAGCGGTTGACAGTTACCCTGGCAGTAAGTGGGTTTTCTTCGCTGACCATCCATTGTGCCAGGCCCAATCTGTTTCTGGGGTACTCCTCAGACCACTCTCCAAAAGCACCTGGAATACCTGGTTCCACCACCTTGCCAGGGGTGAGCCAGTTGCCTCGCTCAAATACATGAGTGACTCTGCTCTTGGCAGGTAGCAGGTCCTGCATGATGGGTGTGGTGATGAAAGCTGCACGGTCCAATTCATCTAGCTTCTGCTTAAAGATGTTGCTATAGGAGGCTATCCTGGGGTTTTGTTCATGGTAGTAAATCCAGTCGAGGTGAAAAAGATGCTGAGTGAGATCTTTGTTGACCCGGAAGACATAGTAAATGTCATGTTTTCCTTCAACGGGCTTTAGTTCCGTTCGGAAGCGTTTCCATTTGGCGGGTTCAGGCTTTTTCATCGACCAGCCATCCCACTGGCCTGTGGTAGTTACTTCAGTGCTACCAATGAGTGGCCCGTCAACAGCATCCAATCTGACATCAATAAAGCCTCCGGAAATCGCCGTGGCACAGTTAAAATCTATGGCAACGATATCGGTTAGGTCCACATCTTCAAACATGATCCATGAGCTGTCCTGAACCTGCCAGATCACATCCTGGTCCGGAGCCATGAGTTCGATCAGCTTACTCGAGTTGTGAAACTCCTCTGCCTGAACCTTTCTATACCCGAGATTATATAGTAGTTCCTCTTTTCTCTCATGAAGAAATGGGGCATTTGAGACGAGGGATTTGTCTCCGGGTTTCAGCTCATCTTCTACCCAGTTCAGGATTTTGGTCAGCTTTTCTTTTTCCTCCGGCTCGTAGGTAAACACTTTGGGTTGTTCGTTATAGATATCACGATCCACCTGGTTGTTGAAGATGGCCATGAGCTTATAAAACTCTTCATGTCGAAATGGGTCATAGGGATGACTGTGGCATTGCACGCAGGCCATGGTTGTGCCCTGCCAGACCTCGCTTGTTGTTCCGACACGTTCCAGTACCGAGGCTACCCGAAATTCTTCATTATCTGTTCCGCCTTCATCATTGGCCATGCTGTTTCTGTGGAAAGCCGTAGCAATCAGTTGGTCCTGTGTAGGGTTCGGTAACAGGTCCCCAGCCAGTTGCTGCACGGTAAATTCGTCAAATGGCATGTCGTCATTAAATACCTGGATGACCCAGTCCCTGTATTTCCAGATGCTCCGATTCAGGTCCTTTTCGTAACCTTTGGTATCGGCGTATCGGGCCAGGTCGAGCCACATGCTGGCCCACTTTTCTCCAAAGTGTGGGGACGAGAGTAGCTTGTCAACCAAATTTTCATAAGCTGCTTCGCTATTGTCTTCAAGGAATTCTTTGGCTTCCTGCGGAGTTGGTGGAAGACCAATCAGATCCAGGTAAAGCCTTCGCATCAGGATCTCTTTTGGGGCTTTGAGAGCAAAATCAAGTCCCTCTTCCTGAAGCCTGGTGAGCAGAAAACGATCAATATCATTGTTGACGTCTACTGAGATCTGTGGGGGCGAAATGTCTTTTTGCGGAGGAACAAATGCCCAGTGGTCTTCCCATTTGGCTCCCTGATCGATCCAGTCTTCGATGAGTTCGATTTCCTCTTCATTCAATGGATCTGTTTCCAATGGCATCCTAAGCTCGGGATCGTGGTGGCGGATCCGGCGCATCACCTCA
>JAHCMM010000098.1 GCA_019192515.1 Cyclobacteriaceae bacterium SS2 | reverse complement strand
GCCCACTATGTCATGTTTGACACCTTCTGGGAGGCCCATTGATCTTCCTGGGCTACTACACACGGACCGCTTGTCTGATCCAGGTACCTGTGCTGATCGGCGCCGTCATTTTCATCAATTTCCCGACCGGCTTTATGTCTGTAGGCAACTACTTTGAGCTGGAAATCTCTATTCTGGTACTCCTGATGCTTATCTTCTTTTCCATTTTTGGCGCAGGAAAATATTCTCTGGACGAAAAGAGAAGGCATGACGAAGAAATGATGAAAGGCCGACCAAAAAACATGAATGATCTGAAATAGTAAAATGGATGCCACTCAAGGCATCCATTTTTCCTCGCTTAAAACCCAAATTGGTAATTAGTCATTTACATTGATAAAAGGCAGTTCAAGGTGGTTCACTATATTGTCCACTTTGGAATCACGTATTTTATGGTGAGTGACCATGGCCACAATGCCTCCTTTTATTCCTTTACAATACCTGGAAAGGCCTTCTTCAAAATCATACGTGTCGATCACCTGGGTCAAGATATTGCCTCCTCTGGCAAGGTTTTTAAATTTCTCCATTTTGGCCCTGATAGTCCATGTGTCCTCAAAATCATCAGGAGTATTGATATAAAGTAGTTGTATCGTCGCATCAATCCAGTTGGCAACCTCCATGATCTTCCTGAAACCGGCTAACATTTCCAGCTCAAAATCAGACACAAAGACAATAGTAGGACTGGTATTTTTCTGAAGTTCTTTTTTGACGATCAGCACTGGAACATTTGCTTCTCTGATCATCCTTTGAGCATTGGAACCAAGAAAAAATTCTTTGATTCCTCTTGCACCATGCGAACCCATGATGACGAGTTCAATGTTGAAATTATGAATATGTTGGATGATTTCGGAAGGCCCCTCATTGAATCCAATGTGCCGATGAGCCTTTATACCTTTTTTATGGGCCAGCGCTACCCATTCATCCAACTGCTGAGTTACCTCTCTCACTTTTTTCGTTACATCCGGATACATCTTATCCTGGTTATGCTCCATATGGATCCAGTTGACAGGAATGGACATATAATGCAGAAATACGATCTCCGCTTTGCTCTTCTCCGCCATCCTAATGGCTGTTTCGGATGCAACTTTCGCACATTCCGAAAAATCTGTGGGAACCAATAGCTTTTTCATCGGAGTGTTGTGTTGTTTAGATAAGAAAGATACTGGAGCAAGCGATAAACCCTTATGATAGAGGTTTCCTGAAAAACTGATAGAAGTCACAAGGGAACCCAACCTATAAACCTTCATTCCTTAACAATTGTTTCTTAATAAGGAAACTTCTACTTTTACAAAAAACTTAAATTTGAAAGAAAGGTTTAGGGTAGAGTTTATGGAGGAAGCATCCCGATTTCTGGATGAACTGGACGAAAAGTCAAGGGAAAAGATTCTATTCAACATTTGGAAAGCGAGGGCCATCAATGACCCGGAACTTTTCAAAAAACTAAAAAATGAAATCTGGGAATTTCGAACACTCTACCGTAAAACTTACTTTCGCCTTTTTGCTTTTTGGGACAAAACAGACACACAGGATACTGTTGTAATTTCAACACATGGATTAATTAAAAAAACGGGTAAAACACCAAATAGCGAAATTGAAAGAGCTGAGCGATTAAGAATAAAGTATTTTAATAAGAAAACTGGAAAGTCATGAAAACTTATTCACTTGAGGAACTGACTGATAAGCACATCGGTAAAAAAGGAACACCAAAAAGAGATACGTTTGAGTATGAACTTAGGATGGATTTGCTTGGGAAAGCTATTAAAGATGCCCGAAAGGAACGAAACTTAACCCAGGAACAACTTGGTAAATTGGTTGGGGTAAAAAAGGCACAAATCTCAAAACTTGAAAACAGTTTAACAGATGCTAGATTCGAGACCATAATCAAAGTTTTCAAGGCCTTGAATGCTAAGATTAACTTTAATGTTGAATTATTGAATCAACGAATGGATATTGCTTGAAACTGCTAAACATGCTTGAATAATCTTTATTCTGATTGTATTAATGATGTGAAACTATACCGGATGTCACTAAATTTTAAACCCTACAAAACAATTTGGTTCAATCCGAAACATACATTTCAGTCATTTAATATTAATCAGTCAAACAATACTACAATTTATTACATTCCTTTTTTTGTGTTGGGAATTTCATTTGGACTTAGTGTTGGGAACGAAGTGTCTTTACTAATTGATGCTAACCCTCCATGGTCGCAAAAATTGATCATTTTTTTATTGAGCTCCTTAATTGGAATATGTTTTATTGCTTTTTTCTTCGGACTAATCGTACCATGGGTAACTCATCTAAAAGGGAAAATTTGGAATGGCACTGCTTCAAAAAAGGAAATAACCAACGTGTATTCACTTTCACTGATCCCTTACATTCTTTTTGTTCCATATCAATTGACACTATTAGTTTTTAGATTAAATCCATCACATGAATCCATAAATGCCGGTTTTCAATTCCTGCTCTGGATCATCAGCATCCGGGCTTTAATCATTGGGATCTCTACTGTACAAAAATTCAGCTATAGTATTTCATTGTTAAACATCCTACTGGCAGTTCTACCTTTTCTTATGATGAGTCTAATCATGAAAGCTTAGAGCTCTACCCCTCCTCTCTCTTCTTCCAGTACCTAACCAGCCCTGCCACACTCATCCAGCTGGGATTGGCAGCCTCGTATTGTTTTACGCCCAGATCGTCTACCCCCAGGTCCCGTAGCTGTTGTTCGGTGTATTTTGAAAAGGCCGGAGTCATTTCTTCCAGCGTCCCTCCTTTTTCCCACTCTCTTTTGATCCACTGCCCCCAGTCCGTCAGCATTCNTCTCAACTGATCAAAGTGCTCTTCGATGTTTTGTACCACACCATAGTGGGTAAGATAGATCTCCTTTACTCCGCTATTCAGGATCAGGTCGATAGATGCCTGCCAGTCCTCCAGGTTGATATCTGGTGGTGGGCATGGCGGTACCACAGGTCCTTCCCCAATTCTGACACCGGCCACATCTCCTGAAAATAAAATTTCTCCCATCTTCCAGGCTATGTGATGTCTGGCATGTCCGGGGGTGTACAGCGCTTCAAACCTTACACCGCCTATTTCCACAACCGATCTATCTTCCGGGGTAATAATCTTTTCTCCTGGTATATCATTCATCTCACCCCACAGATAGTCCATCTGATCCTGGTAAATCCGTCTGGCAGATTCCATCAACTTAAAAGGATGCTCCAAATGCCCCGCCCCAAAAGGGTGCACATAAATATTGGCTCCATTCCGAGCCAATGCCCAGGCTGCTCCTGCATGATCCAGGTGAATATGGGTCAGCAGAACATGTCGGATGTCTTGTATATCGTAGCCAGCCTGCTTTACCTGCTCCTTTAGATGCTTGTAGGTAGAATGTGGTCCTGTTTCAATCAATATAGGCCCGTCATTACTTTCAATCAGAAAAGCAGCGATGGCATGATCAATTCCTAAAAACTTTAGATCTAAAACGTGAATCATTATGGTTTCCTTTGTTTGCTAAGTAATCAATAATTAGGTTCTGCTGAAAATCGCCAATAACATATAAATCTATATTTAAGCTTTAATAATCGTGATAATACTTCGATTGTTTTTAAAGCAGGTGCAAGGTTTTTAGATCAGGATTGCATTATTTTATGCATCTGGAAAATATCGTGAACGATATTTTCTTGGCTAACCTCAGTCACATCATCTACTTCCTGGCTTCAGATCGAAGTATACATATACATCTTCTCTTCAGCCAGTAGTATCTAATGTAACTGAGACTTTTTCAGCAAACCCTAATTATGGAGAATATAACGTATTTCCAGGACCATATGCCTGAAAACATCTGCTTCGGGTGTGGGGCTCACAACCATGAAGGGTTGCAGATCAAAAGTTTTTGGGATGGTGAAGAATCTGTCTGTAACTGGTCTTCGGAAGAAAAATACCAGGGATGGCCCAACCTGTTGAATGGTGGCATTCTGGCCACTCTGGTAGATTGTCACTGCATGGGTACTGCCATGGCAGATGCTTATAAAAGAGAAAGTCGTTCTCTGGACTCTAAGCCTATATATCGCTATGCCACGGGTACCCTCACGGTTAAATACCTTAAGCCTACACCAAATAACAAGCCCCTTGAATTAAGGGCCCGGGTAACTGAAGTAAAAGGCCGAAAAACAACCATGACCTGCCAGGTAATAGCAAATGGAGAGGTGACAGCAGAGGCCAACGTGATCGGAATCAGGGTGTATGACAGTAGCCAGCAAAGTGAAAATAATCCCTTCCAATAGTGAGTAAACAACCGGTTGAAGTAAATTTACTTGATGCATCCGGAACTCATTTCCATTGGTGATTTCACCATTCATACTTACGGCTTCATGATCATGCTTGGAGCAGTACTGGGCTATCTGTACATGTCCACAACTGTGAAGAAGGAATTAGGTATTACCAGAGACAAGATTCAAAACCTGGCCATCATCGTGATCCTGACCGCTTTTATTGGAGGAAAATTTTTCTTCTATCTTGAAAAACCGGACTACTATTTCAATCCACCATCCAACATGTTTAAAAACTTCCGGACCGGGTTTGTCTTTTATGGGTCACTCCTGTTTGCAATTCCGGCAACCGTCTGGTATTTCAGAAAAGAAAAGTGGCCGCTCTGGCCCATGATGGATCGGCTGGCCATTACTGCGTGTATCATCCATTTCTGTGGTCGGCTTGGATGCTTTTTTGCTGGTTGCTGCTATGGAGTTCCCACTGATAGCTTTTTAGGTATCACATTCACAGATCCCAATTCTCAGGCGGAACCTTTACATACTGCTTTACATCCAACCCAACTTTATGAGGCGACGCTGATTGGTAGCATTTTAGTAATCCTCTATATGCTTAAGCGACATGGCAGGCTGGAAGGAAAACTTTTCTTTGTTTATGTGATCCTTTACGCCTCTGGCAGGAGCATCATCGAGATCTTCCGGGGTGATGTGCGGAGAGGATATATAATAGAAGGTGTGCTATCGCATTCCCAGTTTATCTCATTGTTGCTGATTGCTTTTGCAATTGGCTACTATTTCCTCAGGATGAGAAAGTCAAACCCCTGATTTGCCTGAGCCTTGCACGCGGATCGTCAATGCTTTTGGAAGCACTTTGATGTGTAAGGGTGGATGACCAACCAACTCGCCGTCAATGTGTGCATTCAGAAGTGGCTGCTCATCAATTTTTACTTCTGTGGTTTGATAAACTTTCACTTTTTTCAATCGAGTATGCGAGCCTGATTTCAACCTGGGAATGTTCCAGAATCTCAATATCGGATTGATCTTTTCAATCACACAAACGTCGAGTAAACCGTCGTCAATTTTGGCTGAGGGGTTTAATTTAAATCCGCCACCAAATGTAGTCCCATTAGCTACTGTCAGAAGTAACAATTTTTTCGACTCATTCACTTCATCGAAATGGTATGTGGTCAGCTTGGATCGATATGAAGCAAGTATCCTGATCACGTGATAATAATATTTGATCGGGCCCTTCAAATTTCTGGTTGAATTGGCAATCTCTGCCACAATCTGTCCGTCAAATCCAACGCCTACCCCATTGACAAACTTTCTGTCATTACAAATTCCCAGATCTATTTGAATCTTTTTCCCTGCAATAGCTGTCTGGATTTGCTGCTCAATGGTCTGCCCCACCTTAATGTTCTTGCAGAAATCATTGGCAGAGCCACAGGGAACGATCCCTACCGGACGATCAAGTGTAAGTCCATTGATTGCTTCATTCAGCGTGCCATCTCCCCCTAACACTATTAGATCGGAATGCTCCTCTTCAAAATTTTCTTTAACTGTCTTTAAAGCATTTCTGTTTTTTGCCGTGAGGAAAACATCATAGTCATAGTCTTTGGAACTGGCGAAATCTACCAGCTCCCGCAAAACTTCTTCTATTTTCTTATGTCCGGCACCGGGGTTGGCAACAACAAAAATTCTTTTCTTCACCAGGTAGGTTTTAGTTTTTGAAGGGTAGGTTGAATAAGTCTACATTCCCTCCTGTGAAAATAATCCCAATGCGCTTATTATTAAACATTTTCTTGTTTTTTAAAACTGCAGCTAATGGTACCGCAGAAGACGGTTCAACGATAATTTTCATTCGTTCCCATACCATGCGCATGGCATTGACAATTTCCTTTTCAGAAACGGTGATCACCTGCTTTACATGGGATTGGATGATTTCGAAGTTTTTATCGCCAACGGTGGTTTTCAATCCATCCGCTATGGTGGGTTTACCATTCACAGGAAGGATTTTTCCCTCCTCCAATGACCTGTATGTATCGTCCACATTTTCAGGTTCACCAAGAATCACTTCCATCATGGGGTCTAAATATTTGGCAGCCAGAGTGGTGCCGGCAGATAAGCCTCCTCCACCTACTGGTGTCATGATCACATCCAGGTCATCTACTTCTTCGATGAATTCTTTTGCTGCAGTTGCCTGACCGGCGATGATCCTATAGTCATTGAATGGGTGCACAAAAATGGCCCCGGTATCCTGGATTACTTTGTCGCATGTCTCCTGCCTCGATTTTTCATTGGGCTCACAAAAAATGATCTCTGCACCATATTCCTTCACCGCATCGATCTTCACCCGGGTAGAGTCTTTGGGCATAACCACATAAGCCTTGGAACCTCCCAGCTTAGAAGCCAATGCCACGGCCTGGGCATGGTTACCCGATGAGTGTGTCGCAAAACCATTTACACGTTCTTCGGGTCGAAACCCGAAGATCATATTGGATGCTCCACGCATCTTGAATGAACCGACCTTTTGAAAGTTTTCACACTTGAAAAAAACTTTCGCCCCCGTCATCTCATCGATGGAGTTGGATGTCAGTACAGGGGTTCTGAGAATATATTGTTGAATGCGTTGGTGGGCTCTCTTGATGTCAGAAAGAGAAGGTATTGTTTCCATATTTCGTTAATGTGCTTCCAGCCAGTTGGAGCCATGGCCAATCCCTATCTCCATGGGAACCTCCAGCTCTATGGCTGTTTTCATAAATTTTGTTACGTTTTGAGTCAGTGTGTCCAGCTCTTCTTTTACCACGTCAAATACCAATTCATCATGTACCTGCATGATCATTTTGGATTTGAGCTTTTCTTTTTTCATCCAGCTATGGATATTGATCATCGCAAGCTTGATCATATCGGCTGCACTTCCCTGGATGGGTGCATTGATGGCATTGCGCTCAGCAAATCCTCTCATGGTGAAGTTTCTGGAGTTGATATTTTGAAGATATCTCCTTCGACCCAGTATGGTTTCCACATATTCCTGCTTCTTGGCTTTCTCTATGATAGAATCCATGTATTGCTTCACCGCTGGAAATTCTTTGAAGTATGCTTCGATAATCTCAGCAGCTTCCGATCGTGGGATGTTTAGGTTTTGTGACAGACCAAAAGCTGATATGCCGTAGATAATCCCAAAGTTCACTTCCTTAGCTTTTCTTCTCATATTGGGATCCACCTCATCAAGCGGTACCTTAAATACTTTACTTGCTGTATTGGCATGGATATCCACTCCATTTTTGAATGCATCGATCATGCTCTCATCCTTCGAAAAGTCTGCTATGATGCGAAGTTCAATCTGTGAATAATCAGCAGATAACAGCAAATGATCTGGCGTACTCGGAATAAAAGCTTTTCTGATCTCACGACCCTTTTCTGTTCGGATCGGAATATTTTGAAGATTGGGGTTGTTTGAGCTCAGCCGTCCGGTGGCAGCAATGGTCTGCCTGTAGTCGGTGTGAATCTTGTTATCCACCTTACTCACCATCTTAGGCAAAGCATCTACGTAGGTGGACTTGAGTTTTTGATATTCTCTGAAATCCAGAATTCGAGCGGCAATCTCATGCTCATTGGCCATTTTGGATAGGATATCCTCCCCTGTGGCATATTGACCTGACTTGGTCTTCTTGGGCTTATCTGCCAGCTTAAGTTTATCGAAAAGAATTTCTCCCAGTTGTTTCGGTGACCCAATGTTAAAGGACTCACCTGCGATCTCATAAATCTTTTCCTGCATTTCAAGAGATGCCTTATCCAGTTCTTTGGACATCTCTCCCAACACCCCTTCATCAATCCTTACACCCTCGTATTCCATGTCGGCCAATACAAACGACAAAGGCTCCTCCACTTCATGAAGCAATTTTTCAAGCTTCAGATCTTTGATCTCAGGTTCAAGCTTTGCTTTGAGTTGCAGTGTGATATCGGCATCCTCACAGGCATATTCTTTTACCTCCTGAAGATCCAACTCTGTAATTTTCTTTTCATTTCTGCCTTTGCCGGCAAGTGCAGCATAGGAAATAGGTTTATAGTTCAGGTAATTCTCCGCCAGGACATCCATCCCATGCCCGGTCTCAGGATCAATGAGATAGTGAGCAAGCATGGTATCAAAAATCCGTCCTTTGACAGCTATTTTATAGTTTTTGAGTACCTGGATGTCGTATTTCAGGTTTTGACCAACTTTTTCAATCTTTTCATCTTCGAAGAGGTCCCTAAACAACTCTATCTGCTTTTGGATCTCACTTTTGCCTTTAGGGAACGGAACGTAAAAAGCCTCATTCTTTTTGATGCTGAAAGCAATCCCTACCAGATCAGCCTCTACCGCTTCCAGGCTCGTAGTTTCTGTATCAAAGCAGAACAGTGGCTCCTTTTTCAGCATTGCAATCAGGTCTTTGATCTCCTGCTCGGATTGAACCAAATGATATTGATGTTTGACATCTTCCAGGGTATCTTTCTGGATAAGGTCGTTTGTCTTCACATCTTCGCTACCAAACAATCCCAACTGGCCTGAGGGCGCTGCAGCTGCCTCATCACCAAATACCCGTTTGGCAATGGTCCTGAATTCCAATTCCTCAAACAAGGCCGTGAGGTATTCCCGATCTGGCTCTTTACTTCTCAAAAGTTCTTCATCAAATTCGATCGGGGAATCAATATTGATAGTGGCCAGTTTTTTGGAAAATATCCCCTGGTCTCCAAACTCTTCAATCTTTGATTTCAGGGACCCCTTGAGCTGGTCTACATTGGCGACGATATTCTCCACAGAACCGTATTCCTTCAGCAGCTTGCTGGCCGTTTTGTCACCCACACCCGGCACACCCGGAATATTGTCTACAGAATCTCCTTTAAGCCCCAGCACATCAATAACCTGCTCTACCTTGTCAATGTCAAATTTCTTGAGGACTTCGGGTATGCCCAGAATGTCTACTGAGTTTCCCATGTAAGCAGGTTTATAAAGAAAAATGTTTTCCTCTACCAGCTGAGCAAAGTCTTTGTCCGGGGTCATCATATAGACTTTGTACCCCTTTTTAGCGGCTTTCTTAGCAATGGTGCCAATGAGATCATCCGCTTCGTAACCATCTACTTCAAGGATCGGGATTTTAAATCCCTCCAGGAGCTTTTTACAGTATGGTATGGCAACCTGGATCTCTTCGGGTTGCGATTGACGTGTTGCCTTATATTCTTTAAACTCTTCATGCCTGAAGGTAGGTGCTTCCGTATCAAAAGCTACTCCTATATGGCTTGGCTTTTCTTTGGTTACAATCTCCAGGAAAGAGTTGGTAAACCCCATGATGGACCCTGTATTGATCCCTTTGGAGTTTTTGATGGGGTTGGGGTTTCTGCTTAAGGCAAAATGTGCTCGATATATGAGTGCCATGGCATCGAGCAGGAACAGCTTTTTCTCTTCACTCATAAATCGTAAAGGTAAAACATCAGGTTATTGCCAGACCAGAAATCCGCCAAAGATTAGAGGAAAATTTTTTTATCCACCAACCATGACAAAAGCACCCCAGTAATATGGGTACTCCCACTTCTCTTTGAGCTTTTTTTGTGCAGTGATAAAAGCCTCTTGTTTGGTAGATCCTTTGAGCCAGGCTTCGTAAAAATTCGTCATCAGTTCCTGGGTGGCCGCATCATCTACAGTCCACATGGACATGATGATGGCGTCTGCTCCTGCTACCTGGAAAGCACGCTGCATTCCATACACACCCTCACCATTTTTCACTTCGCCCAGACCAGTTTCACAAGCCGATAGTACCACAAGGTCCGTATTATCCAGGTTGAGATTCATTGCCTCGTAGGCAGTCAGGATGCCATCTTCGGAAAGGTCCAGTGAATCTGAGATCTGACCGGCTATTATGAAGCTGTTAGCCCCTGCCAGAATCAAGCCTGAGCGCAAAAGTGGATTTTCGATATAGGAGTCTGCCTCTTCTACTCCTTCCGTATTATTTTCCAGAAAAAATCCGTGAGTAGCAATGTGTAGTACTTCAGGTGATCGGACTTTTTTAATGTTTTCTTCCAGCGCTTCATTATCTGTATAGGTCACCGTTTCCTTTTTGATACCCTGATAGAGGCTGTCAATCATACGGACCTCCACTTGTGTGCCGGGCAGCAAAGCAAGCAGATTATTGGTACTGACATATCTGAGCAGATTTCCCCGAAGCCCTCTGGGAAATGAGCCTCCCCTGGTCAGCTCCTGCACATCGATAGCAGATCCCCTCATTCTTCTCTCTTCATTGCCATCTTCGGAATTTATCTGCTCATCCATAATACCCATATTGTAATTTGGGTATCCAAATAAATAGCTGGGTCCGGACTCTCCTTTGTTACTGTTCACTGCCAGCAAATCCCTGGTATTTGTAAGTAGCCTAATCTCCACTTCATCGATAATGAAATTTTCGGTGTCCGGATTTTTGAGCGTATATAAACTAATTTGATTGAAAACCCCATCAGGAGAAAAATAGATCTTATTGATACCTTTCAACTTATTGGCAATTGGACGCCAAAACATCCGGTAAGTCTCACCCTCTTCAACCTTATACTGTATCGCATTCCGGTAGTTTGATAAGTACCTTGTCTCCAATAAACGTCCATTTCGCATGAGCACCATTTCCGGATGGTCTTTCGTATTACTGTCCACGACCAAAGCTGCATAATATACCTCATCGGTGAACACACCAGCGGAGTCAGGCGTAAAGTCCCTGAATCGTATGATTTCGATAGCTGCTTCTCCAGGCTTTAGTTTTTTCTGGATATCCCGCCATGTGAGTTTTTTCTGAACAAATGTTTCTGAAAAAGCTCCGGATTCACTGCCCAATTGCTTTTCCAGGGAATTGGTAAGCTCGGCCAGGGAATCAATCTTTTGAGTTCTCACTGTGGCCGAAAGATCAGTTGCACTCAACAGCTTGGCCATCTGCTCTTTCATTTCTACCCAGCCTTCATATCGACTTATGAGTATAGAGTCCCCACCGTTGACAATAGCATCTCTTACTTTGTTGGTAGCATAAAAGATCAACCCTTTGATCGCAAGCTGATAATCATACATCTTTCCGATCAATGCTTTATCCTCAACACTTGATTTGACGATAAAAGCATTGTATTGTTCGAAGGTTGGTTTCAGATTGTTATAGTAGAATTTCGTTTTCTCTTCTTCACTGAGGATTGGAAAGACCTGGTTGATCTGATTAAAATAGTTTTCAAAGGTTTCATCATAATACTTCAGGGCTTCTTTTGGGTTGTTCTTCGCCCAATTAATTACCGCAAGTTTTTGAGTACTCCTGGCATAGACAGGATGACTTGTTCCCAAAGTATTTTGCCTTGTTTGAAGAGACCTGAGATGAAATTCTTCTGCCATTTCAAAATTCCCATCCATTAGGTAGGCATCGCCAAGGTTAAAAGAAGCAAATGATGTCTGAGAATGATCCAAACCTGCTGATTGCTCAAAGGCCAGGATGGATTTTTTACCAAACTCGATTGCTTTCTCAAGGTCTTTGGCATGGATATATAATAATGTCATGTTATTAAGAACCCTAGCATAATCAATGCTTTCCTCTCCAACTATTTCCTTGAATATCTGAAGTGCTTTTAAGTTGTATTCTTCTGAGAGTACAAATTGTCCGGAATAAAGGTAGTTTACTGCGAGATTATAGGCATCCAGCGCATAGACAAAGGAATATTCACCATATAATTCTTTATCCAATTCAAGGTTTTCAATAAACATTGATTCTGCTCTATCATAATTGCCCAATGATGTGTAGATCCTGCCAAGGTTTGAATTAATTGCTAGTTCATAATCCGTGTTATCGCCAGGCAATCTTTCAATAATTGATTGAGCTTCCAAATATTTTGACTCCGCTTCCGGAATCTTACTGATACTGGTATACAGTCCCCCCAGACTATTTAATACACTGGCATATTCAATGCTTGCTGAGGGTTCACTTTCAGCCAAAACACGCTCAGCTCTAAGTAGCTCCCTTTCTGCTTTTTTATAGGATCCGAGAATCTGAAGCAAGTCACCGAGGGCCTTGGCTACCATAGCCTCTTCAAAGCTGTTTCTTTCCACTATGCGTTCAAGATCTTTTATCAGTGAAATGCCCTCCCGGGGGTTTTCTGTATATATGTAATGATCTACCAGCGCATAAGCCGTCAAATAGTATTCCTCGCTGTTCTTTCCAAAAGTTGCTTCATCAATTGATAACAGTTGCTTGTATAGGTTCTCAGTTTTATTAAAATTTCCCAATTCATCATTGAGGTACCCCAGATTGAAGATCACACTTTTCAAATCATTGCCTTCCACATCCCCAATGGACTTCCTCAGGTCATATTCTTTTTGATAAAATGCCAGGCTCTTCTCCAGGTCACCCTCCCAAGAAAGGTATGCTTCCCCCAGAAATGAATATACCAGCGCGGTCAGGGTATCCTGCTTGCTTTCAAATAACTTCAGGTATTCACCTTCTTTTTTGAGGATTTGCTCATAGTCGCCCTCCGCATACAGCTCCTCCATCNGATAGTAAGCCTTCTCTGATTTTTTATTGTCGAAGACGTACTGACCAAAGCAATAAATGGTAATGAATGAAAAAATACAGAATATGGTAGCTTTTTTCATAGCTCAGGGTTTAAGGTATGCTTAATGCCCTTAAATATGTATGAGAAACAATGTGCTGGGTGGTAAATACATTTCACAGGCGATCTTTATGGCTACTTTAAATTTAATGAATTTTTGCCCGAGTCAGATAAAAGGCTCTTCTTTGAGATATAGGAACGATCAGGAATAGATGATCAATTGCCATCGAAAAGCCCACTTCCACCGTAGATGATACCTTTTAATCCCTGCCGCTGACAGGATATGCTCCAGCTCTGTACGATTAAAACCTCTTTGAACAGAAAGTTTGGCGTCGTGCCTCACCAGCCTGGATTTTGAGAATAAGCTNGTTAGTAATTGAATGGCATAGTAGGCAAGGAAATGCCTGTGCAGATCATTAACCATGATACCGACTCTAGCCTGCTTTTTTAGTGAGCCGAAGAGATCGATAAGCTCTTCATTAGTAAAGTGATGGAGAAAAAGGCAGCAATGGATGATGTCGAACCTCCTGATTGCAAACTTCTCACTTAGAATATTTTGACAGATAAATTCAATTGCAGGATAATTCTTTTGAGCCAAATCAATAATAGCTGGATTAGCATCAACCCCTGTACAGGCAATCTCGGGATACTTCGACAGAACCCGGTACAAAAATTTCCCACTGCCGCAGCCCAGGTCAACAATAGAATTAATCCTGTGATTTTTAAGTATTGTATCAAGGGCTGACATGGAAATAGTATCACCGCCAAGCCATCTATTGATAAAGTCAAGCTCTTTAAGTGTGATCCCCAGGTCATCTCCCTGATAATCCAGGTCGTCCATCAACTCACGCTGATCCGATCTTCGATGGAGCATGTCTAAGGAGCCTGAATTTTAAATAATGCGCTTTCCATGGTTAATCCAGGTCCAAATGCAAAAGAGAGTACATTTTTATCCTGATCCGTAGAGTTGATATGTTGAAGAATATCATTCAAAACAAACAGGACGGTACTCGACGACATATTGCCGTAATTGCGTAATATGTTCATCGAGTACTGGTTCTTCTCTTCTGGAAATCCTAATTCCTGCTGTATCACCTCAAGGATCCTCCGACCACCAGGATGGATGGCAAAAAAATCAATTTCACTAATATTTATATTGAGCTTTTTGAGTAGTCTATTGGTCAGGGACTTTATCTCTCTCCTAATAATGTCGGGAATGTTCATAGAGAGTGTCATCAGAAATCCTGATTCACTGATGTCCCACTCCATTTCTTTTTTGGCTCCGAGCGAAAGATCACAATGAAAATTTTCGAGCTTATATCCTCTTCGTTTAGGGGTGCTTTCCAGTAGTACTGCCGCGGCTCCGTCGCTAAAAAGTGAATTAGCCAGCAGGTTATCCGTATCAGCCAGGTCTTGTAAATGAAGGGTACAAAGTTCTACAGATACCAGGAGTACTTTGGCTTCTGGCTGGTTACCCAAAATATGGTTGGCTAGCTTGAGTCCATTAAAACTCCCGTAACAACCCATGAAATTGACGGCGGTACGCTCCACATGAGGATTCATCCCCAGCTCTTCAATGAGGGCAATGTCATTTCCCGGAGCCCGCATTCCGGTGCAGCTCACCACAATAAGATGCGTAATATCTGAGTAATCAATTTGAGTCTGATCCAGACATTTTCTTGCAGCCTCGATACAAAGCTTGATTGATTCCTTATTGTATATCTCCAGCCTCGAGGACACTGAGGGAAACGGCTTTACTGAAGAAGCATCCGGAAAAAAGTCATACTCAAACTGATAATCGGCCATGGCACTGTGTCGATAATGAATGCCACTTGCTCTGTAGAGTATCTGAAGTTCCCTGCTTTTGCGCTTAGTCAAAGTCAAATGCCCCAACATGAAATCCAAATACTCCTGTTGACTTGCCCGGTAAGCAGGGACCGCAGTTCCAATTGATGTGATGTAAGCAGGCATACCTGGTAAGTTATGAAAAGAATATTATTGATCAATTTCTACACTCATTTTTAGCTAAAGGGTCGTCCATGGGTCATTTTTATAAGAGGATCTAACAGGAACGGAAAAGCTCTACCCGACATTACCGATAATTCTGAGAAAAGGGTATCCCCAAACAGTCTCTGAATTCCACGTCCCCTGGATATTCTGGACGAAAACTCCTTCTGCCATAAATCCTTGTAGCAATTAAAAATTCGGTCATGATCGGGTTTCCTATCCCAATGGTTTAAGATGGATTCTGAAAGAAATTTAGCCGATCGAATCGCCATGGCCATCCCATTCCCGCTGAAAGGAGCTATAGTACCTGCTGCATCCCCGGAAAACATCAATCTGTTTTTGATCAGCCCCTTGGAAGAAAAAGCTACTTCGTTAATGATCAGTGGTTTCTCAAATAAAAATTCTGCGTTTTCAAAGATTTCCCTTAGCCAGGGGTTTTTGAGAAGTACTCGCTCTTCACATTGCTGAACTCCGCCCATTTTCTTCACCTTTTCACGATGGACCAGGTAGCATAAATTGAATTTCTCATCCTCAATCTTGTTGACTCCACAGTATCCTCCGTCAAAGTTGTGGAGCGCTATGGTATGATCCGCTAGATTTCCTTTTAGGTGGTATTTTACACCCACATATGGTGATCGTCTTTTGAGGAAATCCCGATCAAGTCGTTTGTCTATTGAAGACCGCTTTCCCTGCGCTCCGATCACAAAGTCGGCAACAAAATCTTCGGAGCCATCCGATAGGATAAATTTATCCCCAGCTGACTTGACTTCCTTTACTGTGATATTTTCCAAAATCTCTACACCTGATTTTCTGGCTTCTATAGCCAGGAATTCATCAAATCTGAATCGGCTGATTCCAAAACCTCCCAGGTCCAATTCCTTTTCCAGGTGCTTACCTGAAGGCGAAGACAACATCAATGTTTTAATATCTGAGGGCCCAATTTCAGTAGGAAATAATCGCAGGTTCTCCAAAAAGGGAATTACCTCGTTGGAAATATACTCTCCACAAACCCTGTGAAAAGGGTACTTGTTTTTCTCAATTAGTAAAACCTTGAGACCATTTCTGGACAGCAGGATGGCATTGGTGAGACCTGAGATCCCACCTCCTATTATGATTACCTGGGAGCTCTTCATGGGAACTCAAATCATTCTTTCCAAGTGGAATTTTACAATCTTTTTTTCTCCATCCCGATAAATAACCAACCTTATTTTTTTGCCATCTCTCTTTCTGAAAAGTGCATGAACATCGGATAGTGATGTGTTTTTGAAGTAAGTTCCATTTACAGACAAAATGATGTCTCCCCTTTCTATCCCTACTCTGTAAGCTGGGGTATTTTCTCTTACTCTCGAAACCAGCAGGGTATCCGAATGATCCCCTTCAGACGTCAGCGTGATACCGCTCATATCAAATTCAAATGGGTCTCTAAACTGGCTGCTTTTGCGCAGGTACATAGAGCTGTTTTGGTAGTCCAGCACCACTTTAAAACGTCTCAACAGATCTCCCCCCATGGTGCCATGCCTGGAACCACGCTTAATGGCCTTCATATAGACTCCTTCCAGTGGGATAGAGGTTAGAATTTTTGGAAATGTGTAATCCGAAAGTTGAAATTGATCCATCCTACCCAGGTTGCCGGGGATTTCACCGCCCAGACCTCGCCCCAATCTCACATCAATGACTTCATCAGGCATCACGATGTCTTCTGTATTAGAGACATCCAACAAAATAGCGTGACTGGCACCTGTATCTACCAGTAGTCTAACAGAATCCATCTCATCCCGTTGTGAGATGCGGGTATCCACATAAGGCTTGGTATATTCAATGTTGAGCGGAACTCTTGTGAAAGTTTTGCGAGGTCGATACATATCAGGATCATGCAGCCTAAGGACTTGATGATCATAGTCAATCTCAACAACAAACCGACTGAAGACATCATAGCCAATTATTCCATAGATCTCATCCCCAAGATTTTTTTTCAATTGGAGATAATCCTGCTCCAGCACCAGCATGTTGAGGCCTCTTGCCCTCACATTACCTGGCAAAGACATGTAGATATTTGTGGCCACATACGCCTTCAGAGAATCCTCCACTCCCGGTCCGGAGATATCTATTGTCCGGTTATAATCCAGGCCCAGAAAATCACCAAACAGTTTTTCTGTAAGTATGATTGATTCAGCCCCACTATCCAGAATAAACTTCAGGGTTAGATACCCATTTATCGTGACGGGAATAGCGATCAGGTTGCTGTAGAGCTCTATGGGAATTTCGACGCTTTTTTCGCCATAGGGTAAGTGGAAGCCAATCCTATTTTGTCCATAGGAAAAAAGCGATCCGAAAATGATGATTAAATAAAGTAAAAACTTCGCTATATGGCTCAACTGGTTAATTCCTTAGTAACAACTGTAAAACATCTTTCCCAGTTACACAATCTAGAATATTTCTTTTGATCCAACAGCATATTTCAAATAAAATGATCATTTCATCTAAATGTAAATGCCTCAAAATCAGCCGATTTTAGTGATCTTTCTTCAAAAACCTTTTGCGAAAAATTTATTATATTTGATATGACCACTAAATCACCGCATTATGAAAAGTTTACTTACCCTCATCTTGGCCGTAGTGGCTTCGGTCGGTTTTTCTCAAAATATTTTAGTTGCTGATAATAATCCTGGGGCACCAACCGGTACACATATATATCCAACTCTTCAGGCAGCAATTAATGCTGCTGTTGCAGGAGATATTATACATGTTATACCCAGTGCTACCAATTATGATGGAGCTGCAGTAAACGTCAACAAAAACAACATCTCTATATTCGGTATTGGATTTTTCCCTGATAAGGATGGCCCTCAAGTCGCAACGTTTAATCAGTTAAATATTAATGCTTCCGGTGTGAGGCTCTCCGGGCTTAACACAACAACATTGATCGATATTGGTCAGGATAACGGATCTTATAATGGCATCACGATTGAGAATTCCAGCATTGGTTATATAAATACTGGAACAGGCGCACTTTCAAATATTTTGATCAGAAGTTGTCATATCAATCGTGTGAATTATGGAACAACTACCTCCATTTCTTTTGGAAATACTGTTAGTAATAGCGTGATATCAAATTGTATTATAGACCATTATGGCACTGGTACTACATATGAAAGTATTACAGCTTATAATGGCACGATTATAAAAAACTGCATTCTTTTCGGTCATGGAAACAATGCATTTCAAACCCTGATAAATTGCACGGTTGCAAATTCAATCTTCTATGGGGCCACACCAACGGCATCAGGCACATTCACAAATAATGTTCTGAATCATTGTGTTGCTGTTGATGGGACTGGAGCAGCTGTTGATCTAAGTGGATACACCGGAACCGGGAATATAAGTTCACTAAACAGTACTCAGATCTTCGCTGAGCCAAATATTAACATTGGAGATGGAAGTTGGAACCTAACCTGGGATCATAATGTGGTTGCTCCCTTAATTGATGCAGGTACTGATAATACAGATCTTGGCGTAATGGGAGGTACTATACCCTTCTCAGTTACAGGGACACCGCTCCCTCTGATCAAGAGATTGCTTGTCCCCGAAATCATAAAACAAGGGGATAATCTGAATGCAACTATTGAAGCACAGGGATACTGATCCCTTGTTACACGTTTCTTATGTTCAGGCCCGGATACATCCTCCTTTTTGGTCTTTCACTCGCATTAGTTGTAAGTGTTTCAGCTCAGGATATTGTTGAAATAGAATATTTCTTTGATAACGATCCGGGGGTTGGTTCATTGATCAATGAAGTTACTGTAAGTTCTCCCTCAGATAATATTTTTCTCCCTGATCAGACATTATCATCCGGGGGTCTAAGCCTGGGGTTTCATGTGCTCCATATGCGGGCAAGAACAGATGGTCACGTCGTGCAAACCCTTGATTCCACCTATACGACTTATGATGGTGATGGATTAGACTCTGCCTATTATAGTTATGATACGCTTTCCTTTTGGGGTCCATATGAAAAAAGGCTTGTTTATGTGGATGCCAGTGGATCATCAATTGTCGTTGTTGATTCCCTCGAGTACTTTTTCGATCATGACCCGGGGTATGATTTAGCCACTGGTGTTGATGTTTCCGATAATCAAACGATAGCTGATTTCAATACCATTTTTGATGCAAGTGGACTTTCTCTTGGTTTTCATGTCCTGTTTGTTAGAGCCAAGTCCACCGATGGAGAATTTGGTCTTGCCGAATCCAGGCTTGTCTATGTTGATCAGTCAGGGTCTCTTACAATCAATATCGACACTGTTGAATATTTCTTTGACCATGACCCTGGATATGGTCAGGCCAGTATTATCAATTTCACTCCCGGAAATACCATCTCCCTGGATACGGCGTTTGTTGCAGATACTTTATCGCTGGGTTTTCATACACTTTTCTTGAGAGCAAAAGGAGAAAATGAGGGGGATTGGGGATTGGCAGAATCCAGGCTAGTCTATGTAGATGCCGGAGGAGCTTCAATTATTGAGGTGGATACAATCGAATATTTCTTTGACCATGATCCAGGATACGGTAATGGGGCCATTATTGGTGTAACAGCAAACAATTTTATCTCCATAACAGAAAGTATTACTTCAGATACGCTATCACTCGGTTTTCATACCTTATTTCTCAGGCCAAGGTCTTCCGCTGGAGAATGGGGAATAGCTGAATCCCGCCTTGTTTATGTTGACCTCTCCGGGCAAGTAATAACTAATATCACAGACTTCGAGTACTTCTTTGATGTGGACCCCGGATATGGAAGTGGAACAACAATCACAGTTAGTCCCGTTAGTCAAAACCCAATTAGACAGGTTGCATTGGCTGCAGCTGCACTACCCGAAGGACAACATGTCGTTGGTATTAGAGCCAGGGACGAAAATGGGCAATGGAGTGTATATGAGACCGCTCAGTTTTCTGCCTATGGGCCAGGTCGGGAGCTGGACTCTGCAGCATTGGCTTATGTATATAAACAACTAAGCGGTGCAACCTGGACCAACGCCACCAATTGGCTCTCAGGACCTTTGGATACCTGGTATGGTGTGGATGTCGTGAATACCAGAGTTGACTCTGTGCAATTATCAAACAATGGCCTGGCTGGAGAATTACCGCTTGAAATGGGGTATGTACTAAACCTGAAGAAGCTGGATCTGTCTAATAACTTTCTGGTGGATACCATTGATGCGGAATTGGCCCAACTTTCGCTTCTGGAAGAGCTTAACCTGCACAACAACCGGATAGATGAGCTGGCAGACCTTTCCGGGATTACATCACTGAATACCATCCATCTGGACACCAACTTCTTTGATTTTGGAGATTTGGAGCCTTATGTGGGAGTACCCACATTCACCTACGAAAACCAGAGCATCATCAATGATTTTCCAGTTGACTCCACCGCAAAGATCAATGCTCCTCTTGTCATTGATAAAACCATTGATGGTGCTGAAAACAACTTCCAGTGGTACCTGAATGGAGAGGCAATCAATGGCGCCGACCTGGAAGATTACTCCTTGCTAGGTGGGTATTTACCAAGTGACTCAGGAGTCTATGTATTGAGAGTAACCAATAATATTGTCACCGGTCTGGAGCTTGTCACCGAACCTTTCCATTTAGGCATTTCTGATTTTGAGGAAGATTCCCTTGCTCTTGTATCTCTCTATAACAGCTCAGCTGGGCCGGCCTGGACTACCAGTACCAACTGGCTGACAGGTAATTTAAATACCTGGAATGGAGTAACAGTTCAAAACCAACGAGTGACTGACCTGAATCTACCTGGCAACAACCTGGATGGTGTTGTACCAAAAGATTTTGGCTATGCTGATTCTTTAATCAATGTAGATCTGAGCAATAATCTGCTCAGGGACTCGCTGCCGGATACCTGGGAACAGTTTTTTGTTTTGGAAACTGCCAATCTTGCCCAGAACGACTTCATCAGTATCCCAAACCTCAAGCTACTGAACCCCCCGACTCACAACCTTACCACGCTTAATGTCGAAGGTAACAAACTCCAATTTGCGGATATCGAAACCAACCTGGGGATTGGCACCTTTACTTATGTACCCCAGGATAGCATAGGTTTTTATCGCGATACCCTATTTGATGCAGGGACGCCAAGCACACTTGCTTACACGGTATCCGGGTCCAACAACACTTACCAGTGGTACCGTGCCGATGATCTGCCTCCACATGATGAAGCTGCATTAACAGGAGAAACCACTGACTCTTACACCATTGACAACCCGGTATTTGAAGACGAAGACTGGTATAGATTGGAAATAAACAGCAATGTAATTACCGACTTAACATTGACCACTGCATATGTAAACCTTGGAATCAGCAGTTTAAAACGAGATTCGACTGCCCTGCTCCGACTTTACGACAGCACAAATGGTGACGGTTGGACCAATACTCCAAACTGGAAATCCGGGGCCAATATCATTGATTGGGTCGGGGTTACTTTGAATGGCGCAGAAGACAGGGTGATTGGAGTCTCGCTGTCTGGCAGCAATCTCGATGGACCCGTGCCCGCAAAATTCAGGGACATCACTAAAATTGAGTCCATTGATCTTTCAAACAACGAGATCACAGATCTACCCAACATGTCATTCATGGGACAAATAAACACATTGGATGTTTCACAAAACAGATTGGGTTTTGCAGAAATTGAAGCTAACCTGGGGGTTACAGGCTTTGACTACAGCAACCAAAAGAATATCCGGATCTTAAACCCCGTCAGGCGATTGCAATTCGGCACCGATGATCTTTTGGAAGTAGTAGTATCCGGAACCCAAAACGAATACCAATGGAATTTTGAACAGTTTCAGGGTGTAGGTGAGGCTGGTCCCATTGATGGTGCTACGGCAACAAATTATTTCCTGGATAGCATCAATTACTTCAGTATGGGAACCTACTATCTCGCTGTGACCAGTCCTGCAGTAGCGGACCTTGAGCTAAGAAGTGATGATTTCACCATGATTGCGGTTACTGATATTTATGGCAGCATCACCGATCCTGACTTAAACCCTTATCCAAAAGGGGATGTCATAGTATTGGGTATTGTAGATGGCCCCTATGAACAGTTGGACACAGCACTTGTAGATGGCAATGCATCATACCTGTCTGAAGATGTCGATCTTGGAGATTACTTATTGCTGATGCGTCCTAATTTCACTGAAAATCCTGATTATATCCAGACTTACATAGGTAGCTCTATTTATTGGATCGAAGCCGACACATTAAAATTACAGCAACCACTTACTTCGGGGGTTAACATCAATATTCAGAAAGTGATTGAACCAACTCAGGGTACTGCCGAAATTTCTGGAATTGTAGACATAGATTTCCCTGAAACTGCACGGGTAGACCTTATTGACGCCCGCAGGAGAGTCAAAAGAGCCGGATGTTCTATTAGAAGATTCCGGGGTGCTGCCCGGGGTGAACAGGACCTATGGGAACTATATGCGTATGTGGAATCTGATGACAATGGAGAGTTTGTTTTCCCGGAACTTCAGGATGGACGTTATTTATTCAATGTGGAATATCCTGGCATACCGATGAATCCTGAATCCGACATAGAGCTTGAGGTAAAAGCAGGTGCAAAACTTAATATAGAAGCCATTATTACGCCGTCCCTGATCAATGTAAATGACCTTACGCTCGGATTACCTCGGGTTCTGGAAAACCTGGAATTATATCCTAATCCAACAATATCCGGAAAGACTCAACTGGATTATCAGATAAACAGAAATATCAGAGACCTGGAATTGAAAATCTGGACACTTTCAGGGGTTGAAGTTTATCAGGAGATGATCCCTCACCTACCAGGTAAGCAATCCATCACGTTAGATGTAAGTGGTTTCCAGGATGGTGTTTACCTGCTACATCTCGAAGATTCTGGTCAGAATATGATGATTCAGCTAAAAATGATCGTGAAAAACTAGGCAAGAAGCTCCTGAATGTCGGTCTTGCTAAGCTGCTTCACCAGACTTTCCTCGATCGTAATAAGGTCTTTGGCTAGCTTTAGCTTGGCATTTTGTAATTTGAGAATCTTCTCCTCCACTGTGTCACGTGCGATAAACTTGTAAGTAAATACCTTGTTTTTCTGGCCAATCCTGTGAGCCCTATCAACTGCCTGAGCTTCGGCTGCCGGATTCCACCAGGGATCCAGGATAAATACATAGTCAGCCCCTGTCAAATTCAACCCAAGACCACCTGCTTTCAGTGAAATCAAAAACACGTTTACATCATCCCGTTCCTGGAACTTCATTACCTGGCCTTTTCTGTCTTTTACCGAACCATCCAGGTAAGCATGCTCAATTTTCTGATCATCCAGGTATTTCTGAACAATCTTCAAATGCTTCACGAACTGGCTAAATATCAATATTTTATGATTATTGCTAAGCGTATTCGAAATCATATAATGGATATCCTCCAGCTTTCCCGAATCTCCCAAATAATTTTCATCTACCATTCCCGGGTGATTGGCAATCTGTCGCAACCGGGTCAGTCCCTGGAGTAGAAGCATTTGTGACTTTTGGATTCCCTCACGCTCGATCATGTCCAGGATATTGTTGCGATATTGATTCTTTTCCCGTTCATAAAATTCCCGCTGGGATTCAGAGAGATCACAATACTTGACGTTTTCAATTTTCTCAGGGAGCTCTGTCGCGACCTGTGTTTTCACTCTCCTCAGGATAAATGGTTTGATGATCGCGTTCAACCTCCTGGTCTTATTCTCATCATTTTTCTTCTCTATTGGGATAAGATACTCTTTCTTAAAGTGCTTGTTGCTTCCCAATAAGCCCGGATTCACAAAGGACATTTGTGACCACAGGTCCATCGCACTGTTTTCAATTGGAGTACCGGTCAAAATGAGCTTCCTCCGGGACTTGAGTTGACAAACGGACTTGTAAATTATCGAGTCTGGGTTCTTAATGGCCTGCGACTCATCCAGAATGATATAGTTGAAATAAAACTCACTCAGGATATCAGTATCAATTCGGGTGATCCCATAACTGGTGAGGATCAGATCATAATCAGAAAACTGCTTGGAATCTTTGATCCGCTGAGTTCCCGTGTAAGTCAGGATCTTTAACTCTGGTGCAAACTTACTTGCTTCCATTTCCCAGTTGTAGATCAGTGAAGTGGGCATTATCAGCAAGTTGGCCGATCCCGGGTTTTCATGTTTTTCACTTGTAAGCAAAGCGAGAGTCTGTACGGTCTTACCAAGACCCATATCATCTGCCAGACAGCCGCCAAAACTGTATTTATTTAAGAATTGTAGCCAATCAAAACCGGCTTTTTGGTAAGGTCTTAGATCTCCCTTGAAATTTGGTGGCAAATCAGCCGGATCGATTTCTTCAAAATCACCAAGTCTTTCCAGCTTCCTCGACATCGATACGTTGGCGTAGTTCTGATCTTTCAGTTCCTTGACCAGTGACACATGAATCTTATCCAGCTTAACATCATCATCGGTATTTGCAAAAGCAAACAGGTCCGTATACTCTGAAATCCAGTGGTCAGGTATCACCGCATATTCTCCATTCGGAAGCTGAAACTCGCGTTTTTGTTTAAGAATATACTTACGTATGGTGGTAAAAGGGATCTCGAACTCTCCAAACCGGATGACTGCCTTGATATCAAACCAGTCAATATTCTCTGTGATTTGAAGATCAATGTTCGTTTCGCCAACGAAATATTTTTTTTGTCCCCCATTTAGCTGTTCAATCTCAAAACCTATTTTTCGCAGCAGCTTTTGATTGGCATTGAGCCAGCTCATGGCTCCGGTTTTATCCAGCGTGGACCTTGAATTCTTCAATAAAAGACCTGAGTCTGTCAGATTCCGAATAAACTGTTTTTCCTGGTTAGGGTTTCGCTGTATCCTGTGGAATACATAGTCGTTGTTGAGTTTTTCCAAAGAGACACTCACATCTTTGATCTTGTCAGCTTTGTAAGAATAAGTGCCATACTTGAAACTCAGCTCAAACAATATTCGTGAACGTTCCTCTTTGGTTTGTCCGTTATTTTCTTCGAATAGCGAACCATAGCTATTGGCTTCCGCTAACTCAGAAAAGGTCAAAACAGGTTTGGGTTCCAGCTGGGCTGTCCTGATCTCAAAACCTTTCGCATACACATCAAAAGAAGCGATCAGCGGGGCAACAAATTTCTTGTAGTAGGTTTCCTCTACATTACCAGGGATCAGGATAAATTTCTTGTTAAAAAATGGCTTCAGCTTTCTGCCATCCACTTCCTTTTCAAACGTAAAAAGCTTGTCATTGACCACGATCCATGCCGGCTGCTTACACAGGAGATAACTCTCATTTTGATAAAACTCGACCTTCTCCCCATCCAGCTTTATAGTAGGGAAGTAGTGGGTGTTATCTTCATTCCTCCTGAAATGAAAAAGTACGGTGGCCTTGGTTTCAGAGATCTCAATTGGCTTCCAGGTAGGTTCACCGTCCTTACCCATCTCAAACAAAGATTTTCCATGGATCAAAGACAGGATCTTCGATCGTCTGCGTTCCAGGTAACCTTCTACCTCATCCTGCAACAGTTTATCTCCGGAGTCTTTGTCGTACACCTTCAGAAAGAAATCCTCCGGCTTACCCTTTTTCTTCTGAAAATGCTTCAGTACTTCCTTCTGTTGCATGCTATCCATCAGCTTAATCAGCTCATAATCATTCTCATCAAGCCCTGCATCAAACTCTGAAGCATTTTGAGATGAGATATTTTGATTGGAATAGGTAAGCCGACCTTTCTCGTCAAGCTGAACCACAAAAGACTCGAATAAATATCCGAGGTACTCGTGTTGAAACAGCGAATAGATCAATTTGAATGGCTGGTCCGGAGATACTTTCATATAGAATTCGATCGGTCCAAAGAGGACTGATTACTGGATCTTAACTTTTTGAGAAACTTCGAAAATAATTAAAATTGATTAGAAAACAGGTAAAATCCGCATTACCTAAATTTTATTTTTACTGGAGGTGATGGAGGTCTATTTTCTGAGTGGCTTTGATCGCAGGTTGAATGGAGGTGACCATGGTGATCATTACGATACATAAAACGGTATAGACCACATCCATGAACTCGACTTTCACAGGATATGCGTCATGTATTGCGGTCTGTATCCCCATGCTTACAAAGCCGAATGTTTGCTGTGCGTAGCTTATTCCAAGGCCAAGAATCAACCCGATAAATGCCCCGGTAAATGCCACGATACACCCTTCGAGTAGAAATATATTCCGAATAAACTTTACAGAAGCTCCCTGAGCTACAAGAATTGCCACATCTTTTTTCTTTTCAATAGCCAGCATGGTCAGTGAAAAAAATATATTGATAGAAGCAATAGCTATGATGATGGAAAGGATCAGGAACACAAACAGCTTTTCTATCTTGAGGATCTTATAGAGATTGCCATGGATCTCTTCATTGGTCAAAACTTTAAATTCAGGACCCAAGAGCCGTGAAAGACTTGCTTTCATCTCCGAAACAGATTTGCCTTCGTCAATTTGTACTTCATAGGCAGTACGTTTTCCCTGATAGCTAAATAACTCTAATGCAAACTCCAGGGGAACGTAGACATAATTCTCATCGTAGTACTTCTCCACCGCAAATATCCCCCCGGGCAAAATATTCATGGTATTCACCATTTTTTCCGGGTTCATCATATTGGGAGCTACATTTTTAGGATAGAAAAGCTGAAGCGGATAAAAATCGTTAGAGGCATCGATTGAAAGATCTCTTTTGATCCCAAATCCGATAATTGCCAGGTTCGCGTCACCTTCTTTCAGTTGAAACCTACCGTAAGCGATGGATTCTTTGAGTCGTCCTTCGTGAATGAAATTATCACTTACTCCCTTCACTTTAGCTACACGCTGTGCGTCTTTGTATTTGATGAGTGCATTGTTTTCTACCACCTCTGTGACAGACATCACTCCTTCTATCGCCGTTATCTCATTGAGCATCGTTTCAGAATAGTCAAAGGATTTTCCTGTTGCGGGTGTCACCACAATATTTGCATCTATGGTACCGTAAAGTGACCGTAGCAAATCTCCAAATCCATTAAATACCGAAAGCACTATGATCAGTGACATCGTCCCTATGGCTACTACAGTCATGGAGATCAATGAGATCACATTGATGAAGTTTTTCTTCCGTTTGGAAAGAAAATAGCGCCTGGCAATGAATAATGGGAGATTCAAGATTTATCAGAATTTTTATCAGCCGGTGGAATTTTTAGATTGTCAATCAATCGATCGATTTTGCTGGCTTTCTCCTCTGTATTATCATGAAAAAAGGCCAGTTCAGGTATTATACGGACTCTTTTGCCAATTTTATTCCCCAACAATTTCCTGATTTCTCCTTTCTTACTCTCGATATTGTAAAATACGTCTTCCGCATCCTTCACTGGAAAAACACTAAGGAAGACCTTGGCAAACCCCAGATCCGGCGATACTTCAACCCCGGTAATGGTTACCAGTGAGTTGTTGAAAAAATGTCTCGGGTCCTTCTGAAAAATCTCACTGAGATCTTTTAGGATCTGACGGGAAAACTTGTGTTGGCGTTTTGAATCCATGTGTACAAATATCCATTATTAATTTATTAATTTATTAATTTCGAACGCAACACGCACAGCATAAAAATTCAGGTTTGTTACAGCTATTCAGACTCAATGATCCTTATCGGCTCGTATTGATCTTTGTCATTCTTGTTGTGATCCGAACTGTATGGTTAATTTACGGTTTGCCTCTCCCTTTGTTTGGATTTAAGTGGCAGCTTCTTGGTAGTTGGCTGGCGCAGGATCACATGATTTATGCGGATAGCTATGATTATACAGGTCCATTAAGTGCATTGGTTTACAAATGGATTACCATTTTGTTTGGTAATTCTAGATGGCCTCACATCATACTATCTACTCTCCTTATCATTTTACAGGCCGGAATCTTAAATGCGATCTTCCTAAGAAACAAAGCATATCATGAAAATACTTATGTCCTCGCATTTGTATACATGATCCTTATGAGTGGTGTCATGGATTATTATAGTCTGTCTCCACAGCTGATGTCCATCACGTTCATTATCATTTCTATGAATAATATTTTCAGGAGAATTGATAACCAGGCGACTGATGAGATGTTCCTTACATCGGGAATTTATTTGGGTATCGCCACCTTTTTCTACCTCCCTGCGGCGATCTTTCTTGTCAGCTACCTGATCTCTTTCTTACTATTCTCTACAGCCATCGCCCGCCGACTTATCTTGCTAAGTCTGGGCGCAATCATCGTGTATTTTGTTGTTTGGGGATATTTCTTCTGGTATGATGCCGAGCAGCACTTTTACGATTCCTTTTTCATCACAGGATTTCTGAGGGAAAAAATATTTTACCTAAGCTATTCAGAACTGTCCTTGCAAGCAATTGCCATCCTGCTTTTTACTGTGATCTCTATGAGCATCTTTTTCACTGCCCGATTCACAAATTTTCAGCAAAAAATTCAAAGGGTCATGTTGATCTTTATGATCACATCAATCGGATGCATATTAGTCTCGCCCGAGCTTAGCGGGGCAGAAATGATCTTTCTTCTACCAAGTGCTGCTTTCCTGATCACACACTACTTCTTGCTGTTACGCAGATGGTGGACCAGGACATTTATTCCGCTCGTTACTATCATATGCATAGTAATATTTCCTTTCTTTTGGCTTTCTCATTTCTCAAATGAAGGTCTATTTCTGCAGGATTCGTCAGCATACAATGGTAAAAGGATTATGATGATTGGAGATGACCTTTCTGTCTATGAAGGCAATACCATAGCGTCGCCATTTCTCGATCCTTATGTGAGTATCCAAAGAATGGAGGGGCTTAAATACTATGAAGATGCCTCGGAGATATACGACACTATCCTGGCAGCTGATGCCGACATTGTGATTGACAAATGGGGATATTTCCCAAAAATGATTGAGGTTTTTCCTGATTTAGGAAAACGATATCAACCCCAGGGAGGGATCTACACAAAGATTAGCAATTGATTTTATCTACTCGTGTCTGGTGACGCCCTCCTTCAAAATCCGTTTGTAGAAATTCCAGAATCATTGTTTGTGCGAACTCAAGTCCGGTAAATCGTGCACCCAGGCATATGACGTTGGCATTGTTGTGAGCCCGAGCTAGCTTTGCCAGCTCCGCATTCCAACAAAGTGCCGCCCTGATACCTTTATGTTTGTTAGCTGTAATAGCTACACCATTGCCACTTCCACAAATCAGGATGCCCAAATCATATTCTTTGCTTTCGATTGCATCACACAGTGGATGCACATGATCAGGGTAGTCTACAGCACCTTCTTTGAAAGGTCCAAAGTCTTTTACCTGGTACCCCTTTTCTTCCAACCATGGAATGATCTTTCCTTTATACTCGTATCCACCGTGGTCGCCTCCTATGGCTATCTTTTTACTCATTATTTTTTCTTTTTTCCTCCGCTGCTCTCAACGCCAACTCAGCTTTTTCTTCTCTTCTCAACACTCTTTTAGAGATCAAAATACTCACCTGATACAATCCAAACAAAGGTAGTGAAATCAGGATTTGACTGAAAGGATCCGGAGGCGTGATCATTGCACCCAAAATCAGAATAATAATAATGGCATGCTTTCGATACGTTTTCATCAACTGAGGAGTAACCAATCCCGCTTTGGTTAAAAAATAAACCACTATCGGCAACTGGAATAATATACCTCCGGCCAAATTGATCATGATGACCGTGGTGAGATATGAAACAATATCAAACTCATTCTGGATCGAAGGATCGATCTGGTAATTTGCCAGGAAATAAACGGAAACCGGTGTCACAATAAAATAAGCAAACAGGACACCTACGATGAAAAGAAAACTCACATAAAATGTAGCACCTGAAGCTGCCTTTCTTTCCCTCGGATAGAGTCCTGGCCTGATAAACCTCCAGATCTCCCAAAAGGCATATGGAAAGGCACAGATCAGCCCGATGACAAAAGAAGAGGTAATGTGCATGGCAAACTGACCAGTCATCTGTCTGGACTGTATGATAAATGGCAGTTCATCGATACAAAATGCCTCTGACTGCAAAACCTGGGAAAACTTGCATAGCATCTGATAGGTGATGAAGTCTATCCGGGATGGTCCCAGTAAAATTGTATGAAAAATAATGTGCGGGATCAAAAAAGCCCCAACGGCAAAAACCATTATGGCTATCAGTGACCGGATCAGGTGCCACCTCAGCTCTTCCAGGTGATCGAGAAATGACATTTCCCGTTCTTCTGCATTTTTTTCATCCTCAATCTGATCCAGCGCCATAGATGTTTATTGATAAAGTGGATATTTACTCATCCAGGAATTGATCTCACTTTTAATAGAAGAAACTTTTGATTCGTTGTCACGATTTACAAGGACCTCATCAATGTAATTCACAATTTTCTTCATATCATCCTCTTTCAGTCCCCTGGTTGTGACTGCAGCAGTTCCAATACGCATGCCCGAAGTAATGAACGGTGATTGCTCATCAAACGGTACCATATTTTTATTGACGGTAATATCCGCATTGATAAGTGCGTTCTCAGCATCTTTTCCTGTAAGTCCTTTGGATCGCAGGTCAATCAACATCAGGTGGTTATCCGTACCATTCGAAATTACATGATAGCCTCTGGCCACAAACTCAGCAGCCATTACTTCCGCGTTTTTCTTCACCTGAAGAACATATTTCATGTAATTGTCTGATAGTGCCTCTCCAAATGCAACAGCTTTGGCTGCGATGATATGCTCCAAAGGTCCACCCTGAGTCCCTGGAAATACTCCGGAGTCAAGCAGTGAAGAAAGTTTTCTCACTGTTCCTTTGGCTGTTTTGATTCCAAAAGGATTCTCAATATCATCTCTCACCATGATCAAGCCTCCTCTCGGTCCTCGCAATGTCTTGTGAGTAGTAGTCGTCACTACATGACAATGATCAAGCGGATCATTCAATAGTCCACGTGCTATCAAACCTGAGGGGTGAGACACGTCAGCCATCAACAGAGCTCCTACTTTATCAGCAATCGCCCGGAATTTTTCATAATCCCAGTCTCTGCTGTATGCCGAAGCACCACAAATGATAAGCTTTGGCTTCTCCTTTGTAGCAGTAGCCTCGATCTTGTCGTAATCAATTACACCGGTCTCTTTATCTACGCCATAAAAGAAAGGCTGATAAAGCTTTCCTGAGAAGTTTACAGGTGAACCGTGTGTAAGGTGTCCTCCATGAGAGAGGTCAAACCCTAATATTTTATCGCCAGGATTCAGGAATGCAAGCATTACGGCCGCATTAGCCTGCGCCCCGGAGTGAGGCTGTACGTTGGCCCAGGTAGCTCCGTATAGCTCCTTGGCTCTTTCTATCGCCAGCGACTCAATTTGGTCAACAATCTCACATCCTCCGTAATATCGCTTACCGGGAAGTCCTTCTGCGTATTTGTTGGTGAGTACTGTACCGGCAGCTTCTAATACCTGTGGTGAAACAAAATTTTCGGAAGCAATCAATTCAATCCCCTCAAGCTGCCTGTTTTTCTCTTTTTCTATGAGTTTAAAAACTAATTCGTCTTTCATTCGGGTGGTTTAGGTTACCGGATATCAGTAACTTTCAATAAATGGCTTAATTTAATGGGGGCAAAATTAGTCGAACCCCCTCACATTAACAATGTGATCATAATGTTAGGGCTGTTATCTTCGCAACCAACCTGAAAATTAAAAGATCAAAAAAGAAATGCTTGAAAAACTGCGACAGGGTATTGATGAAATAGACAACCAGATTGTTGACCTGATCAATAAGCGGATGGAGTTTGTAAAAAAGATTGGAGAGCTTAAAAGGAGCAGCAATGAGGCCATCTACAGACCTGAAAGGGAAAAAGCCATAATAGACCGACTTGTTTCCATCAACAATGGTCTGCTCAACCGGGCAGCCATCGAGGCCATCTTTATGGAAATATTTGCCGTAAGCCGAAATTATGAGCTTCCGGAAAGGGTAGCCTTCCTCGGGCCGGAAGGTAGCTTTACCCACCAGGCCGCCGAATCCCGATATGGCGCCATGAGTGATTATATCGCCCTGGACTCTATTTCTGCAGTTTTTGAAGCCGTAAAAACCTCCCGTGCAAGATTTGGAATTGTCCCGATAGAAAACAACCAGGAAGGAACCGTACAGGAAACCATCGATTTCCTGGCAGTGCATAAAGTGACCATTGCAGCAGAAATTGTTCTGCCTATTCATTTTGCTTTTGCCACAAAGGAGGAAAACCTTGAAAATATCAAAGTGGTCTATTCTCGTGATATTGCTTTCAGGCAGTGTAAAAACTTTCTGAATGATTACTTCCAACATAAAATCGAACTGAAAGCAGTGAGCTCTACAAGCAGGGCATGTCTTTTAGCCAGGGAAGAGGAGCACACCGCTGCAATCTGTGCGCCTATTGCAGCCCGACAATATGATTTGCCAATCCTTTATAACAATATCCAGGATTCAGCCGATAATCAAACCCGCTTTTTGATTATCAGCGAAAATTTCCACAACCAGAAAAGCGGAAGCGATAAGACATCTATCATCGCGAAGCTCCCGGACGAGCCAGGGGCTTTGGTACGATTCCTCCAGCAATTTCAAAATGCCGGGATTAACCTTTGCAAGGTGGAAAGCAGACCTGCTAAAGAAGGCAGTACTTTTAAATATGTGTTCTTTGTGGAATTTGAGGGGCACTATGATGACGAGATCGTCCAGAATACTGTAAGGCCTTATGGCAAAGACATCATCTGGTTGGGTAGCTACGTGCAGGTTTGTTAAACATCAATATTCTTGGCAAAGACTAAAACCACCTTTTTCTGTCAGAACTGTGGCGCCAATTCCCCCAAGTGGGTAGGTAAATGTCCTTCCTGCGGTGAATGGAATACTTATGTAGAAGAGATTGTCCCTACAAAAAGTAAGACCACACAATCGGAGCCCTGGGAAAAAGAACGAAACCAGCCAAAGCCCATCCATGAGATAGAATTTGATGTTCAGCGCAGGCTCAAAACAGGGTTTGAGGAATTTGACAGGACCTTGGGGGGTGGTATTGTTCCTGGCTCGCTTGTCCTGATCGGTGGAGAACCAGGCATTGGCAAATCTACCCTGATGCTGCAAATGGCAATCGGCTTGCCACAGGTAAAAATTCTCTATGCATCCGGGGAAGAATCGCCGGAACAGATCCGCATGCGTGCAGACCGCATTGGCATCAACTCACAACAATGTTATTTGTTGTCCGAAACATCGGTAGAAAATCTATTGAATGAAGTCAACAAGCTACAGCCCCAGTTGCTAATCGTTGATTCTATCCAGACTCTTTATACCGACCAGCTGGATGCAGCCATCGGATCGGTCTCTCAGGTGCGAGAATGTGCCGGTAAGCTCATGAAGTATGCCAAGCAGACAGGAGTACCGGTTTTTTTAATAGGTCACGTAAACAAAGACGGAGCCATAGCCGGACCAAAAGTTTTAGAACATATGGTGGATACGGTATTGCAATTTGAAGGTGACCGACATCTGGCCTATCGAATATTAAGGACTTCGAAGAACAGATACGGCTCTACTTCCGAACTGGGAATCTACCAAATGTTAGAAAAAGGACTTGCCGAAGTAAAAAATCCTTCCGAGGTCCTGATTTCTCCACGCGAGGAAGGATTAAGTGGTATTACCATTGGCGCAACTATTGAGGGGAATCGCCCTTTGTTGATCGAGGGACAATCATTGGTGAGCCCGGCAACCTACGGAACACCACAGCGTAGTACCACCGGTTTCGATACCAAACGCCTGAATATGCTGTTGGCCGTGCTCGAAAAAAGAATTGGAATCCGACTGAGTGCCCAGGACATTTTTCTCAACATTGCAGGTGGGATCCGGGTAAATGATCCGGCCCTGGATCTGGCAGTTTGTGCAGGTCTGTTCTCCTCATTTGAAGATGCTCCCATAGACCAGTCTATCTGCTTTGCGGGAGAAGTAGGATTAGGTGGAGAAATTCGTGCAGTCAATCGGGTTGATGCCAGGATCAACGAAGCTGCCAAGCTGGGATTCAAAGAAATCTATATTTCATCCTACGGCGTAAAGTCCCTGGACAGATCAAAATTCAAGATTAAGATCCATACCTATTCGAGGCTATCGGAGGCATTTGAAAATCTATTTAGGTAGTGTTTACCTCTCAGGGGTGCTGGTATCTATTTCCCTTTTCTTTTGCCGGTCGATGATGGTATAAATACCTTCCTGACCTTTAACTTCTACTTCCTTACCCAGAAAAATGGATTTTGCGGGAGCTTTTTCTCCTACACCCTCTGATTGGCCAATGATAAAGTTGATCCCTACCCGAAAGTCTAGAGATTTAAAGTCTGGCACAGACCAATAAGCTACCTGATCCACTGCCAAATAGAGCTGAGCCGGTCCGCCTTTTATCGCAACAGCTGCACCAAGATTCGGTATCTGTTGTGGGTATTTGGTTGCATTGATAGAAGCCGTCAGGAAATTTCCAACCTGGTGGTTAATCCCCACCCCATACAGCATTTTGAATTGTCCCTGTATATACCTCGTGGCTACAGTTGCCGTGATATCATTAGCCGAGGTTAAATGATATTTTCCACTTAGATATGCCCTTGGGGCCATGAGTGTATTATAGGGGTCTTCATTGAGCTCATAGGTATTGAATTTCCCAACCAGGGTATCTTTTACTACATCCACTACATCATCGATTCCTCGAAGATCAATTCCGGAGTATCTTAGAGTTGTATCTCCCAGTGTCCTGTTTAAAATGTCTTCTTTCCAGGAAATAAAACCAATGTCATTTACTGATCCGGCAATAGTCAGATATTGGCCCATGTCAAATTCAAAGCCAAAATCTAATCCAAATCCACTATTTCCATTCGAGATAAGATGCGTGGCCAGATCACCAGATTCACCGGAATAGATCTTTTGACCCGAGCTGCGGATCATGGCATTCTGCATCTCCAGATTCAGCTGATAATTTTCCCCTTCAGTGATAATGTCAGCTGTAAAATTGCCCGGTGTGCTGAGGTTATAAAATCCCTGATAATATTTTAATCGAAAACCCAATCCAAGATTTGCATCCT
>JAHCMM010000097.1 GCA_019192515.1 Cyclobacteriaceae bacterium SS2 | reverse complement strand
TCTTAAGTATCATTGTTGAAGGTTAAAATTTTTTGGAAGTTAGACATTCCGGTCAAAAAATTCAATTTCAAACCTTTTCACAATGTTTAATCCTTTCTGTGCTGGGTTTAAGGAAACACCGGAAACAATGGCTCAGCTAATGATTTTATCCCTGGTAATCGGCAAATCAAATACGCGTTTTCTACAAGCCCGATAAATAGCATTCGCTATGGCTGCTCCTGTCGGTGGCATCGAGACCTCACCCCCTCCCTCAGCTGGTTGGTCAGGCCTATCAATCATCTCCACTTCTACCTCCGGGATCTCCGAAAATCTTAGAATTGGATATTTAGCCCAGTCAGTACTTGTGATTTTTGAAGAACCAAAAGTCACTTGTTCCTTGAGCGTCCAGCTGGCTGCCTGGATCATTCCCCCTTCAATCTGGTTTTTGATACCGTCAAGATTTATGATTTCCCCGACATCCACCGCAGCCCATAGTTTAATCAAGTTTATATCACCAGAAGCACGATCTACAAACACTTTAGCTGCTACTGATGCATATGCTGCTGTATTTTTATACCGACAGAAGGCATATCCAATTCCTTCTCCGTCTGCAACACTTTCCTGACCAGTCAGTTCTTTGATCTTGTCAATTGTAGCCCTTCCCCGCTCATCATTAAGATGATTTATCCTAAACACAAGTGGATCTGCTCCGGCTTTTTCCGCCAGCTGATCCATCATAGACTCAGTAGCAAAAATGGTGGCATATGCTCCCAGGCTCCTTAAGGATGAGACCCGTAGCGGACCATCGAAATAATGCGCGTTCAATTGCATATGAGGAATGTTATAATAAGGATCCGCATTTCTGTGACCACCCCCCAAATAGCCTCTACCTTTCATTGGTTGGGGGCGTTCAAGATACCTGGCTGCTAACAATGTACCAGCATCGTTATTGGGTCTGGTGCTGTGTGAGTCTGTCCATACATCTGCTTTCCAGCTATTGATTTTACCTGATGGATCCAAACCCGCTTCAATGTCCATGATAATGGCAGACCCAAATGGTTCCCATGTGTTTTCATCAGCCCTGGACCACTGAACACGAATATGCTTTTCCGGATAAGCCATTGCGAGAACCGCGGCATCCGCTGAAGCATCATCAGCAGTGCTGTGACCATAACAACCTGCCCCCGGCACACTGATCACATGGATATTTTCCTCTGGCATATCAAGCATCGCTGCAATTGCTCTCCTCATGGGATAAATCCCCTGGCTGTGCGAACATATATGCAAAATATCTCCATCATACATAGCTACACTACATGCTGGTCCCATAGACCCATGTTTTATATAGGGCTTAGTGTATCTGGCACTAATTGTTTCAGTATTAGAGACTGAAGTTATATCACCTTCATTGCGGATAGTTACCGGCTTTTCAGCGATGGTTTCGATAGTGCTGAAGAGATCCTTATCCTCTATCATGGAGGACCTGGCCCATTCACAATGCTCTTGCAAATATTTCTCCGCCTTTACCGCCTGATATTCCCGCTCAGTGATTACTCCGACGAAACTGCCATTCACAACTGTCTTTAGCACACCCGAAACGTTACTCCTAAGGCCTGACTCATCAACCTTCAGCAATTTTGCCTGATAATTTGGTGGTCGAATGATCCGGGCATGCACCATTCCTGGAAAACGCAGATCCTGCACATAGACATGCTTTCCGTTTACCATCATTCCGATATCCGGTCGGGGGACAGCTTTGCCGACATATTTCCTGGATGCATATTCTTTGATAGAAACTGGCATCGAAACCTCTGTCTCAATCTGTGCTCCCTCCAAAATTTCGTGCAGGGTCAACACGATGTTGCCATCACTTGATTTTGCTTTTCCATCTTTGAAGAGGATGCTTTCTGTCGGAACATTTAATTTTTTACTGGCCATTTCTATCAGCTTTTGTCGGGCAGTAGCAGCTGCATACCTTACTGACATGGCACTATTTGGAACAGAATTGCTACCAGCTGTATATCCTTCATCTGGTGTGACCCCTGTTTCAGCCAGGTGCACCTCCACCATTTCAAGACTCATATCCAATTCCTCTGCAGCCACCTGCCTAATCGCTGTTCGTATGCCCTGGCCAAGCTCCACTTTTCCGGAAAAGACTTTGACCATGCCGTTATCCATTACCTGCAACCAGGCATTGACCTGTCTGGCACGACGCATACTCCCGGGCAGCTCATCCTCAAATGAAATTCTTGATGATATCTCCCACTCATCTTGGCCTGCTACACATGAGCCAAGCAACGTAAAGCCCACACTGATATACCCGGTTTGTTTGAGGAACTGTCTTCGTGATGTGTCGACCTGGTGAATAGCTTTCATGATCTATTGATTTTTAATCGCTCGTTTTACAGCTTTGATGATCCGTGTATGTGTGCCACATCGACAAAGGTTTTGTTGCAACGCAGCTTTGATCTGCGACTCATCAGGATTTTTAGTCCGGTTGAGTAAGCTCACCGTCGACATTATCATCCCATTTAGACAGTATCCGCATTGTGCTGCCTGCTCTACCACAAATGCCTGCTGAACCGGGTGAAGCTCATCATCTTTTGCAAGTCCTTCTAAAGTAGTGATTTCCTTTTTTCCAATTGTAGAGACAGGAATCACACAACTGGTAGTAGCGTTACCGTCTACCAATACCGAGCAAGCACCACACTGCGCTAACCCACAACCGTACTTGGGCCCATTGAGCTCCAGGTGATCGTGTAAAACATATAGGAGCGGAGTTTCAGGCTCTGTTTCTACTTCTTTTTTTTGACCGTTGATGTAAAGGGTATATGTAGCCATTTTGGGTTTTTCTTATACATCCTAATATAAATAAAATGGAGATTGAATTGAATTGGCAAAAGTTGGCATCCGCTTTTGATATCCAAATCACTTTGGAACAATTCATGTTAGTGACTGACACATACAGATACCATACCATTATAGATAATTATAACACTCAGATTACCAAAGTGTTATATAGCAACAATTGAATTAAATAATTTATCTGTTTATGACTGGGGAATTACATTTTTTTAAATAACTTGATAATAAATAAGTCAACCTGAGTTATGCTTTTAATTGAAATTTCTATTGGAAAATGATTGAGTTACCATGCCATTGGAAGGGTGATCTATCATTTTTAATTGGCTCTTTTTGTTACATTTTATTCCGGTTTTCACACAACCCCTCACCCTTTTCTAAAACCTTAGGCAACCAACCCGGATTTTGATTTTCTTTTTAAACATATTGTCCGAAAACTGATGTTAATATGTCTCATTAAATTGTAAATGACTGATATTCAACTCATAAGGAATAAAAATAATGATCAATTTGAATTAACATAACTATTCTGGGGGTACAATCCTCAATTAAACAGTATTAAAATAAAAACACAACTAATCGTGAACAACCAGCCAGCACACGTTTTAATTGTAGATGATGATGTAGTGAATAATTTAATCACATCTCAAAGACTAAAAGAAATCAGCGTAACCAAAATCGGAATCGCTAAGAATGGAAAGGAAGCCATTGAATATCTCGACAACTGTAGTGGATGTTATCCTGACCTTGTACTGTTAGACCTAAATATGCCCGTGATGAATGGGTTTGAGGTTTTAGAACATTATTGCAGATCAAATCATAATGGTAAAACTTACTTCGCCATTGTTTCCTCATCCAATGCTGAAGAGGATATGCATAAAACCACACAATATACCGATGTGATTGACTATGTTTTAAAACCGCTCAACAGGGAGAAAATACAACGATTAATCGCCGTATTACCTGAGCGTGAGGCAGGAAAAAAGAGTGCTTAATTTTTGATTGATTGTGCTTTTCTCGTAGCCCCTTTGATTAATATTGAAGTATTAATCGTAAATAATTGACCATACATGAAGTACGTTGTATCCGGACTCTCTGTCCTTATATTCATTCTTTCTTTTTCCTGTCAATCGCCTTCCGCACCGGAGATTGCCGTTGAATGGGAACACATCACCAATTTCACTGGTAAACCGAATGTATTCGAGTCAAAATTCACGCTTACCCATAAGGATGGGACTTCCCTGAACGACCAAAACTGGACCCTGTTTTTCAATATTGCTCCAAGACCGATGGTAAGTACGCCCACCTCTCAGCCAGCAACCATCGAACACATCAATGGAGACTGGTATAAGATGAATCCCTCAGAGGGATTTAAGCTGGAGAAAGGTGAAAGCATTGAGATCTTGTATCGAGGCACTGAAGGTGTGATCAAGGAAACTGACCGTCCGCTGGGCCTGTATTTTGTATTTTATGATGCACAGGGCAATGAGGAAGAAATAATTGAAGTTGCTGACTACACATTTAAGCCATTTACCCGGCCAGAACAAATCCATCGAAATGATGAAGATTACGATCCTATCCCTACTGCATCGTACCTGTACAAGACCAACCAGGACCTGACTGAATTGCCCAAAGAAAAACTCGATCAAATTATACCTACTCCGGTTACCACACAAAAGATGGATGGTACACTTACTTTAAACAGTGATTATACCATATTTTATGAACCCGCACTTGAAAAAGAGGCCAGGTTCTTGAAAGAAAAACTACTGACGGAAGTTGGGCTTGACCTACCCCTTTCGACTGATGCTGCCGGAGGCAAAGCGATAGCGCTGAAACAGAATAATATTAAAGTGAATGGTGCTTCTAAAGAAGCTTACCATCTGACAATTGATCCAGATCAAATTACAATTCTGGGTTCTGACAGAGCAGGCGTCTTCTATGGCATTCAGAGCCTGAGAGCACTTATTCCTGTAGATGTTTTCAATACCAAAAGTGGCGCGATTACGCTCAAATGCAAAAAGATCAGTGATGCACCCAGATTTGGGTTCCGTAGCCTGCACCTAGATGTAGGACGAAATTTCCAAACAAAAGAAACCATATTAAAGCTCATTGATGTAGCAGCTTTCTATAAGGTCAATCACTTTCTTTTTTACGTAACTGAAGACGAGGGATGGAGACTGGAGATCAAAGACTTACCGGAATTGACGGATGTGGGTGGTATCAGAAAACATACCACATCCTATAAAAACAGTGTGATCCATCCGGCTTATGGTTCTGGTCCCAATGCCAATGATCCGGAGAAAAACGGTAGTGGCTATTACACTCGCGAAGATTTTATTGAGATACTTAAATATGCGCAGGAAAGACACATCACCATCATTCCTGAAGTGAATTTCCCGGGACATGCGCGTGCGGCTATCAAGTCTATGGAAGCTCGCTATGAAAGGTTGATGAAAGAAGGGAAACCTGAGGAAGCTGAAAAGTACCGATTAATCGACCCGGAAGATACTTCAAAATACATTTCTGCCCAGGCCTACAAAGACAATGTGGTGTGTGTGGTAAGAGAGTCTGCCTATGTGTTTTATGAAAAAGTGGTGGACGAAATCCTGGCTATGTACCAGGAAGCTGGAGTTCCGATTACTAAATTTCATATGGGTGGAGACGAAGTCCCTCACGGAGCCTGGACAGGATCCCCTATGGTAGCTGAATTTCTGAAGGATCACCCTGAGATAGAAAACCATCATCAATTGCATGCCTATTTTATCAAAAGGGTGACTGATAAACTTAAGGATAGAAACCTGGAATGGCATGGATGGGAAGAAGTAGCCTTGAAAAAGACACCTGAGGGAAATTATATCCCCAACCAGGAATTGATGGGGAAAAATATTGTGCCGTATATCTGGAACAATCTCTTTGATTACCCTGACATCGGGTACAAACTAGCCAATGCGGGTTATCCCATTGTGCTTTGTAATGTATCCAACTTCTACTTCGACCTGGCCTATAGCAAGGATCCTGCTGAGCCCGGATTGTACTGGGCAGGGTTTATCAATACCCGGGACAACTGGCATTTTGCTCCATTCAATATGTTTACCACTACAGCCACCACTTCTATGGGTAGCGAGTTACATGTGCTCAAAACCGAGAGAAAAGATGGGAGAACAGTCGACATTGTGCAAATTGAACCGGGTGGTCAGGTGTTGGAGCTGGAAAGACTTAATCCGGGCGCTGAGAAAAATATCATCGGCATAGAAGCCCAGATNTGGAGTGAGACGATCAAGGGTGTGGATATGCTTGAATATTATTACCTCCCCAAATTGATAGGTTTTGCAGAAAGTGCCTGGTCTAAATCACGACCCTGGGAGAATATAGAAAATGAAGAAAAACGTAATCAGCTTAAAGATCAGGACTGGAATGTATTTGCCAATCTGCTCGCTACAAAGGAACTCCCTAGGCTTAGCTATGTGAATGACGGCTATAATTACCGTGTCCCACCTCCGGGAGGCATTATCGAAGAAGGTACTTTCAAAGCTAATGTGGAGTTTCCGGGCCTGAAGGTTTATTATACACTGGATGGTACTGATCCAACTATAGACAGCAAGCTATATGAAGGACCTGTTGAGGTTGGTGAGAATGCTGAAATAAGGATAGTGGCAGTGGATGCAGCAGGCAAAACAAGCCGTAGCATTAAGGTGACCACGTCCGATGACCCGGCCATGTCACTTTAGCATAGAAGCAGTTAGAAAAAGTAAAATTTTAAGCAGAGGCTACCTTAAGTTGAGTCCTGATGATCTGCTTCGTCTTAACCAGCTGATTCTTAACAGTATTCTTTGAAATGTTGAGTAAAGAAGCAATCTCTTCATATGATTTTCCTTCTTCATAATTTAGCTGAAGGATCCTTCTTCTCTTCTCAGTAAGATCGTTGATAGCTAGTTTGATATTGGTAATACGTTCTTCTTTGAGTTCTGATTCAGCCTGCTGATGCTCAACGATGTTGTGCCAGTAGCGTTCTTTCACAAACTCATTCCTTTTTACTTCTTTGAGATAGTCATATACCCTGTTCCGGATAATGGTAAAGAGGTAAGAGTTAAAATTCAATTCAGGGTTGATTCCAGCACGCTTATCCCATATCTTAATAAATACTTCCTGAATTAGGTTCTCTGATTCTTCGATGTCTTTGATGATCGAATTACAAAATCGGATCGCTGGCTCCTTATACAGGTCATGAAGCTCCTTAAAAGCTACTTCATCGCCATTTCTAATTGCTAAAAGTAATTCCTTTTTCATGTGGTTTATTATTGGGTATAAACTTACTTTTAAATCTTCCGGCTGCTGTTATCTTAACATCAATCCTTCATTATTTCAACTTAATTGATGAATTGATTCAATAAATTTATCCCAATAAAAAGCAGAACATGTGCGCAAAATGCGCTTTTTGTACCTGAAATTGCGCAATCAAGGTAATAGATCAATAATTTCAGTTCAGAATTACGAATCTATGTCTGACATATTAAGTAATTATGAAATATTATTCCGCAATACGCCAGTATGTTAAAATAAAAGATTAGTCCCTGATCAGCCAGGCTTCAGAAACAATGGTTCCCCACCCACCGGAGTTGCGCCATTGCTCAACAGATACCCGATCACCGGCAGCCACATCCGAAGCTTTTTTCATGCTAATGATCAGTTCACCATCTTTGGTTGCACTCACTGGAATTTTATAGGTAAAGAAATCACTCATCTGAAGTGGCAGCTCCACATCTTTGGCCAACAAGAGATCATCTGCATAGATGGATTGAGATTTCTGATTCATTCTCATGGCATATCGCTCCTGGAACCACGGTCTCACCAAAGTGAGCCTTAAGGAATATTTTGCTTTAGGATCTAGACCTTTATAATGGAGTGTGACCCCTTGCTCTTCCTCCTGGGTGAAATGCATCGAACGCTGGCTGGGAAGGTTTTCCTCGGAAAGCATCTCCGACACATAAGGCTGCCCATGATCATATGGATAGCCAGCTACCACATTGGGTGCATGATTAGCTGTGCCCAGGTTGTCATAGAAACCACCGTCACCAGGATTGGTGTAATCAGTAATCATCGATAGCAATTCATTTCGCGTCTTTCCCTTCGCCCCCAGAGCCCTGGTCAATTGCCTTTTGGTCCATCCCAATCCAATGAAGTCATGCTCCAGGTTGTAAAGACCATCATTTCTCACTCCAAAGTGTTTATTGCTTTCCTCTCCAAGCTTAGTCGCCTCATTTATTAATTCTTCCATTTCAGGAGTAAGCTCCGTACCAACAGCAATCAGATCCAGTGCTTTTTCAACTGGAGATGCTGCCAGACTAGTCCGCAGACTTTCATCTACCAAATCCTTGATCTGCTTCTCCAATTTCATTTGTTCCAGCACGGCAAGCTGCACATACCGATCCAACGCTCCTTTCTGCATATACATCCTCCATAGCCAATTGTCATGCTTCCATAGTTCTGGCATCACCTCACCTGCCTTTTTTGCCAACTCATAATAGTTGAGGATACCCTGTTTCTCCGGAAGAGGCTTTCCCGGCATCTCTTCCAGATTCACTTCCAGTTGGAAAATAGCTTCCGCCATCAATGGAGCTGCCCCGGGGCCGAACCACGTTCTACAATATTCATCTACCACATCTTCTACGGACGTTCTTGGAGCCCATAGCAGTCTTTGCCACATCCATTGATTAAAATGGTCGTGATGACCCGAGGAATGAGTAATATCCCCTACTCCATATCGCATCAGGTCATTGAAGACCCTGTGATAACTCCGCGGCCAGGCAAAAAAGGTTAGCCTGTTGTAGACCATGGTCAGGAATTGATCGGGTCTACGCTCATAGATATCATGACTCCAGTGAGGTGGCAGATCTCCATTCTTATCTGCTCGAGGGTACATCTGGATATAGGCATGCTGTGCATACTTCCAATGGGTGATCTCATTATAATAGACCAGCTTGTGTCTGGCCGGCATTTGTTTTACGATCTCCAGGGGATACAATCCATATGGACCAAATCCCGGATACTTAAAAAGATCCATGCGATGGGTTTGCCGATGACCAGGTTGCCATGAGGTAGCATCCGACCCCGGGCCGTAGCCCCAGGCCCAGAGCCATTCTCTCGGCTCTTCATTCAAATAATTGAAAATGGCATTATCATCCGCATTGTCAAACTTCTGGTTGGTGAAATATACTTTCGTTTCAGGATGGTACTTATGGAGAATCTCTGCCATTTCTCCGACCAATTCTATAAAGGTCAAACCATAGGGATCACATCGGTCACACTCACAACCTCCGCCATCACCACCATGAAACTTGAGCAGATCATGCGAAGGCATCTCTTTGGCGAATGCTTCAAACTTCCGAAGCATATAATCTCTTGCTGCTTCAACAGATAGACACACATAGCCTGTACGCCCGATCGATTCTGAGGCTTTCCATGACTCATCCTCTATTTCAGGAGCTGTGTTGGCTCCAAAGCCGCTCTGGGTCATGAGTCCATAAGATTTAATAAAATCATACATGGGGCCGGACTTCACCGAGAAGACATTGGCCCCGGCCAAAGCATAATCCAGGATCACACGCTGTGTTTCCTCTTCTGTCCAGTCCCGAACTTTGGCGAGTCGTTTGGCTACTCCACTCTGGCCAAACTGTGTACCCCGGATCTCAAAGGCAGGTGCAGTACGAATATCTATGTCATTGGGGATGCTGATCCGATCATCTTCATATACTATTTGTCTGAGCAGCTCCCCAACTGCATATAGACACCCACGACCATCTATTCCTGCAACCAGGAGTGTCTGTTCATCCAGCTTTCTGAGTAAAAAACCTTCTGGTCCCGGAGCAAGATCCGTCAGCAAGGGAATTCTGTGTTTCTCAAACAAGTTCTCCAAATGTTCATGATGATCCGGTTGGCCCATGAGAATATTCAACCCTTCTTTTGCAGGCACTTTGCCAACAGAAATTCGGATAGCAGATTTTTCTTTGATCCTGTCTTTGAGCAGCTGGACTACTTTTTGTTCCACATCATCAGCCTGCTCGCCTACTACAATATTGATACTGTTATATATGGAAGGATCGGCTTGCCGGGCTACCGTAAACATGTTGACTCCAATGAGTAAAAGTAGGGTTACCATATGGCTTTTTAGCCTGAAATAGATTGGGTTACAAGGTTTGACGTACATAGATTGGGTTGTTGTATACTTTAATTACTTGCCCCGAATATAAATGGACTAGATAAAGTAGCCTGTAATGTTTATTGGGAAGTATTTTAACTGAATTTCATATTTATTATCCGAACCCATTTGACAGGGCCTAAATCTATTGACCCATGAACATCTTAAGAACCCTATTTATCCTTTTATTTGCAAGCTCAGCCTTTACCTCATTCAGCTTTGACATCCATGAGGCTAGCATCCTGGTATCAAAAGACATTAAACCTCTGGTGAGACAATCTGCAGTAGAGATTCTGCTGGAGGAAGTGCAAAAAAGGTCAGGTCTTAATTGGACTGAGGTCAGCTCCTGGAAAGAGGCCACGGGACTTACAATTGCACTGACTTTATCCCGGACTAAGAAACTGGATGGTCAGGTACCTCCTAAACGAACTGGTAGCAACCTACCTGAGACCCAACCCGAAGGATTCAGATTATTGAAGGAAGGCAATACACTTTGGATCATCGGGGCAGATAGCCGGGCTATCATCTTTGGTATTGGGGAATTCTTACGAACTGTTTCCATCGGAAATGGAAAAGTGACGATCGGAGATAACATTGATTTTGCCACAGCACCTGAGTATTCATTACGCGGTCATCAGATCGGGTACAGAAACACCGCCAACTCATACGATGCCTGGACTGTAGAGCAATACGATCAGTATATCCGTGACCTGGCTTTGTTTGGGACCAATGCCATTGAGAACATCCCGCCCCTCCGGGATGATGCCAGCCCACACTTTACAATTTCCAGAGAGGAAATGAATGTGGAGATGAGCAAGATCTGTGACAAGTACGACCTGGAATACTGGGTATGGACACCGGGTACGGTAGATCTGAAAGATCCAAAGCTCCGCAGTGAGCAACTGGATATCCATGAGGCGAACTACAAACAGGTTCCGCGACTTGACAATATCTTCTTCCCAGGTGGCGACCCTGGTCATAACCATCCCAGAGAAGTGATGCCATTCCTGAAAGACCTGTATGCCAGGCTGATCAAATACCACCCTGATGCAGGCATGTGGATCAGTCTGCAGGGATTCAGCGTAGAGCAGGTAGATTATTTCTATCAGTACCTTGAAACCAATAAACCGACCTGGTTGCGGGGGGTAGTTTCCGGACCTAGTAGCCCACCGATATCCGAAACAAGATACAGGTTGCCCAAACAATATAAACATCGCCACTATGCGGACATCACGCATAATGTGAGATGCGACTATCCGGCACAAAATTTTGACCAGGCTTTTGCAGTGACTGTAGGCCGCGAGGGGATCAACCCTCAACCGGTGTATTATGCCCAGGTCCATGATAAATATGCACCTTTTACTGACGGTTTCCTCACCTATTCTGATGGTTGTCATGACGATGTAAACAAGATTGTCTGGAGCCAGCATGGCTGGGATTCCGATAAAAGTGTAAACGCCATACTTCAGGAATATGCAAAATTCTTCTTTGGGCCAACATTGGAGAAACCTGCCGCCAATGGCATCCTCGCCCTGGAAAGAAACTGGGTGGGCCCCATCATCGATAATGGGGGTATCGAGCCTACGTTGGCTTACTGGCGGGATCTTGAGGCCAATAATCCCAACCTAAGCAAAAACTGGAGATGGCAGATGCTTGTGTTACGGGCCTATTACGATGCTTATGTAAGAAGAAGGGCGATCAATGAAACCGGCCTGGAGAAAAAAGCCAATGAGATTATGAACCGTGTAGATGAGCTGGGTTCTAAAACAGCCATGAAGGAGGCCCTGGCAATCGTAAACAAAGCAGACACCGAGCCCATCGAGCAGGACATGAAGCAGGTGATTGTAGATTACAGTGAGGCGCTTTATCAGTCCATCGGCTGGCAGCCCGATGTGGAAAAATATAAAGCCAGCAACTCTCAGCGAGGTTGTATGCTGCAGTTTGTAGATCACCCGCTCAACAATCGCTGGTGGTTGGCAGATCAATTTGAAGCCATTGATACCCTGGCTACCGAGCAGGAGAAAGCTGAGCGACTCAAAATAATTGCCAACTGGGAAAATCCCGGGCCCGGCAGCTACTATGACAATGTATCCAACATTGCTACCGGACCACGGGTAACCACCACAGTATATGATGCAGTTGACTTTGTATGGAATAATGGAGGCTTCAGCCGATGGAGACTGTCCTCACAGCTTTCGCAGGTAGACCCTATTCTGGAGTATGAAGACCTCGACCCCAATGCCCGTTACATCATTCGAGTGACCGGCTATGGGGATGCCCTGGTTCGTGTGGACGGAAGAAGACTCGAGCCAATAAAGTATGATAAAGAGCACGAAGGATTTAAAGAGTTTATTGTGCCCAGAAGCGTGGTCGGAGACGGTACCATGACATTGACCTTTGACCGACCGGAAGAGTCTCATATGAACTGGAGAAACTACTCCAGGATCTCTGATGTATGGCTGATTAAACGATAAAAATGAAAAACTACCAATACCTGATCCCTTTCTTGATATTGATCTGCTCTTGTGCCGAGCAGCGTAATGATTCTACTCAAGCCACACAACCTGTCTACCAGGACGTTCCCTATCTTCAGGACTATGCAGTAAAATATTACCTGGATTCAAAAGCTGAGTTCAAAAAAGTATTCACGGATCGGAACGGGGTCATCCAGGTGCTCACAAACCAGGGCTTGTTTCGCCCAATCAATGGTCATTTCCAATATCCGGGAACCCTGGAGCAGGACATGACTTACATCCCTATGAAAGACAAGGGTGTGCTCGACCTGGCCATTTACCAGGATCAGTTCATCTACCTGGACGATACCGCAGTATTCAGCAATGCCTGGGCGGGAAAACTTTTCTCCAGGCATGAATTCCCTCGGCCGGAATTGGTTGTAGCAGGTACGGATTTCACCTTTTTAGTTACCAGCGGAGAAAAATACTGGCTACTCAAAGACTCAGAAACGAAAACAGCTGGTAATGCCGGGAAAGCTATTTTGGATATCAGCTACGACGATGGATCGTACTACCTCCTGACCAAACAATCTGTTTTTTCTGTAGATGAAAAGTCCCTGGAAAAGAAATCCATCTATTCTGGAGATAAAATGACAGCCCTGGATATTGCAGGAGACCAAATCGTGATCGGCACCAGCGGGGGATACCTGACAATCGACAAATCAGGTAAAGTTGTGCAGCCTTTGAATGCAAAGTTGCCATGGCCTGAGATCACCACCGTCATAACGATTGATGATAAACTGTGGTTTGGATCTACCAAAGGGGCATACATGCTCAAGGAAGATGGAAAGTTTAACTACTACTTTGGGGAGCGATGGCTGCCTGGCAATGAGGTAAAGCACATCTCGGCCGGACCAGATAATTCTATCATGATCCTCACCGACCAAGGTCTTGGACAGATCTGTTTCAAGATGATGACCCTGGAAGAAAAGGCCATGGTATATGAAAAGCAGGTTCGGGAGCGACATGTCCGCTATGGCATCATCACCGATATGAGCAGGCTCGATAAGCATCGGCTATCCACTGCAGAAAACAGGGTGGCAGCCAGTGACAACCTTTGGACGGCTATGTACCTGGGGAGTCAGCTTTTCAGGTATCTGGTGACAGGCTCTGAAGATGCCAAACAAAACTGTTATGAGTCGTTTGAAGCCATGGAGCGGCTTCATGAGATCAATGGTATTGACGGCTTGTTTGGCCGCTCATTTGAACGGAGGGGATACTATCCATTCCATAAAGAGTACCGATCTTATGTAGAAAACTACTGGTACGAGGGTTACAACAACACGGTCAGCTGGTTTCATGCCGATGACCCTGAGTGGGACTGGAAAGCCACTGCCAGCAGTGACCAGGCTGTTGGACAGATGTTCGCGTTGATACTGGTGGCTGAATACATTGATGACGAAGCGTGGAAACAGCGTGCCATCAAACTGATCGATGACCTGATGGGATACATCGTAGAGAATGACTATGCCCTGGTAGACGTGAATGGAAAACCTACTTTATGGGGCATCTGGGGACCGGAATATGTGAACCGGTTCCGGACCATGATCGGAGACCGAAAGGTCTACTCATCCAACCTGATAGCATTCCTGCAGGCTGCTTATAAGTTCACTGGAAAGGAGATCTACAAAGAGAAAGCCACCGAGCTGATCNGGGAGCACGNNTACCTGGAAAANCTGGCCCGNCCNTTCGATCAGATTGGCAATGCACCNGCAGGNTCTGATCCNTGGAGCACNNTGCTTTCGGAGGAGTGGAATCATAGCGATGATGAGATGTATTTTNTGGCTTACTGGGGNCTTTACCCNTATGCNTTTGCNGATTCNTTNAAACCGATCTACAAAGAAGCGATACGGGATCACTGGCAGCAAGAACGCCCGGAGAAAAATTCACTTTGGAACTTCTGCTACGCCATGACCGGTGCAGAAGAATTTGATCTGGAGGAATCCATCTGGCATCTAAAAGAATTTCCACTCGACATGGTCAGGTTTGAGACGAAAAACAGCCATCGAAAGGACATTGTACACCGGGAAGATCCTGGCTTCCGCGGGCAGTTCACCGAAGAGGTTCTTCCTCCCGATGAGCGACCAGAACTGAAGCACAACCGCAACCTTTTCAACCTGGACTCCGGAGACAGAAACGCGGAGCTGAGCGGCGGAGATACTTTCCTACTCCCCTACTGGATGGGCCGGTTTCTGGGCGTAATCAGTGGACCGAAGAAATAAAACATCTGCCACGACTGCTGAGAAATTTGGTATTAGGTGTCTTCACCCACCACGATTACTTCTTTATCTAAAGCCATCGTTGGTGTTTTCACCAACGATAGGTGAAACGAGAATGTACCATGACATGTTGGTGAAAACACCAACATAGGCCCTAAGCGGACCGAAAAAATAAAAGATATGCCAGGGCTAGTGAAGATGTGTTAGGTGAAGAAACCTAACACGGTTTTACTTCTTTATCAAAGCCATCAAGCCATCGTTGGTGTTTTCACCAACGATAAGTGAAGTCAGAATGTATCATGACATATAGATGAAAATACCAACATGGGTACTAAGCTAGATATCGACACACAATCACCCGAATACAAATCATACCCTGATTAAGAACAATTCAAACCCACGGATACCGACATTTGGATTTAGGTTGCATACTACAAGCTATAATTATGCAAAAGACACTCACCCCAGACGCAACAATAGTATTTGCAACATTGTGCATACTGTGCAACACCTATCTTCTTAAAGCCCAAACTGCCTTTACTGGCATCCGGGACATCACCGGACTTGAAATAGCGGAGGAGATGGCTCCCGGTGTAAACCTGTACAATACACTGGATGCTGTCTGTTGGTGGTGCGAGCAACACAATGGGTTGGAGAGCGAAACAGTCTGGGGACAACCCTATACGACACCTCAAATGATTGAGGCAATAGCCGCCCGGGGATTCAAATCACTGAGGCTGCCTGTGACCTGGTTTAACCACATGGGGCCAGCACCTGATTATGTCATTGATCAGGAGTGGATGGACCGGGTGGAAGAAGTGGCCAATTATGCATTTGACAATAATATGTATGTTATCATCAACATTCATCATGACGATCTGCAAGCGGATCAACAGGGCTCCTGGCTAATCACCACCTATGAAAAGCAGGAAGAAGTGGCTGATCAAATTGGAAAAGTATGGACCCAGATCGCCAATCGATTTATTGACTATGGTGATTATCTCATCTTTGAAACCATGAACGAACCCCGGGAAGTGGGTTCTCCCAACGAATGGAACGGAGGGACCCAGGAGCATCGTGATGTAGTGAATGCGCTCAACCTGGCGGCCGTCAATGCCATCCGGGCAACAGGTGGCAACAATGCTACACGCTTTATCATGACCCCCCAAGCCACAGCAAGTCCGCAGGCTGCAATCAGTGATCTGATCATCCCCAATGATGACCCAAACATTCTTGTATCTGTTCACTACTATAGTCCGTATAGTTTTTGCCTTGAAGAACCAGGAGTGGCTACATGGGGAACAGAAAATGAGAAGAATAGTGTACGTAATGACATCAAAGCCATCTCTGACCATTTTGTGAAGAATGGCAGGGCTGTTATAATGGGTGAATGGGGAGCTTATGATAAGGACAATCTGGCAGCCCGTCGTGAGTATTATGAAGTAGTCGCAACTGCTTGCAGGGAAGGAGGAATTACCCCAATGGCATGGGTCTACTCCTTGAACCGTCAGAACCTGACCTGGAACTATCCCGAGCTGGAAGATGAAATTTTGGATGTTTTTAATGCGGAATGGCCACCGCTACTGGGGGGTCTGGAGGGTGCAAAGGATTTGGTCATTTATCCAAACCCGGTAAGTCAAAAAGTGAATATCGACCTTTCCGAACCACCAGCTCGAATCCTACTATTCTCCTCTATCGGCCAGGAGCTGATGCGATGGGAGGATCCTGAATTAGCGCGACAAATTGATATGTCTGTATTTGAAAAAGGCTCCTATGTACTTCAAATAGAATTGGATCATGAGGTGATCACCAGGAAAATAATCGTTGAGCATTGATATGAGGCTGTTGTGATAAACCACCAATTATAGCACTTTTCTTAGTGTAAACTCTCCACTACTCATGATGAGTAAGATCCTTGCCTACTTTAAGCTGGCTTCACGTAATTCTGGATGACAAGTCAATGTTTGTTTGGGATTCGCCTGGAAAAATAAACCACATCACAATAGGCTTCACCGGCTATGCGATACCCATCTGACCCTCCGCCACAACCAACTTATTATTCCTTGTTCAAAATCTTAATGAGGATCCCTGCATTCGCGACAAAACCATCTGTTGGTGCCCAGATTTCCGTGTTCGTTGGATTTGTAGCCGGTGGCTCAAACATTGATTGGAAGCGAGACTGTCGTGTATCAGTAAAGTTCTCAAAGTTTATGAATATACTCATCCTTTTGAACTGCCGCATGGCCATGAAGCCCATCATCCAATAGTCCTCCGTTCTGGAATAATCACTTCTAAACTGATGACCTATATAATACAATTCATAACCAATTCGCCATTTGTCTTCTACCTCGTACATCAGCGTTGCACCAAGATTGTGCTTTGGAGTGAGGGGTTTTTGTTGGTTTATGTTTTCATAATTGAGCTGCACATCAGTGTAGCTGTATTGGAGGAATAAAGAGAAATCGTCCAAACCTAGTTTTAAATTGCTTTCAAGACCACTGGCCTGCACTGGTCCATCAGCATTTTGAAAAGCAAAAACATCGATTGATTCTTCTTCTAGAATTAATGTATTATTCAGATGCGTATAAAAAAGGAGCTGGTTGAATTGAATAGTCACTTTGTCTCCCAAAGAACCCTTATATGACACATCGAAATTTATACCTTTTGACTGCTCTGTCTTGACCAGGCTCCGATCAATAGCTTTAACACCCTGAAAAGATCGCACTTCGCTTTCCTCGTTGAAAATGGTTGGCAATTTATAGCCCAACCCCCCACCTAAGCGGAAAGTAAAACTCCTGGTTGCTTTCAATAGCGCCGAAATCCGTGGCAAGGGTAAAAAACCAAAGTCAATGTTATGATCCAGTCTGAATCCACTTTCAATTGATAATTTCTCATCAACTTTCCATGTGTTTTGAGCAAAGACACTTTCCGTCACATATTGATAGCTCCGGGATGATTCAATTGGATCGGAAAAATGATCCGTGAATAGGTTTACTCCTACAATCCAGTCTAAATTTTCTGATTGTGTAGCATAAGTGGCCTCAGAAAAACTTGCCCATTGCTTTCCATCAAAAAGATAATTGGGGACTCCTATCTGACGACTAAAATAACTGATACTGTTGCGTAATGTAAAAGAACGGTCAGCGTCCAGGCGGTGAGATAGATATAGTTGAGTAGAGAATCGATCCGAAAGATTTTCCTCAGAAAAGGTGTGGTTGGCAGTGATGCCATCCTTAAGCACATCCATATCACCACCTACTCTCTTTTCTGTACTTGCGTTGATCCCAATCCAGGCATTTGTTTTATCTGATGGATACCAGAAGAATTTGGGGTTTAGGCTAAAACCCTTGACCTTTGGTATGTCCGAGAAATTGTCATTGTTGGGATCATAGGGCATTTGTCTGTTTACAGATCCATACACCGTCATGCCCGTTTTCTTATAGCGCTCAGAGTAGAATACATTTCCGGTAGTGCCACCAGCTGTTGTTTGATTCAGCATCAAACTCATCTCTGGTGCATTTTCCCTGGGCATTTTGCTCACAAGATTGATAAGGCCGGCAATGGCACCTCCTCCGTACAATGTAGACGCACTTCCTTTGATCACCTCAACCTGCCTGAGATCGAGTGGTGGTACCTGCATGATGCTCAGACCTCCGGAAAAACCTCCATAAAGAGGAAAGCCATCTTTCAGAAGTTGGGTGTACCTGCCATCCAGACCCTGAATGCGTAATGTCTGATTTCCACTATTTGCAGAGGTTTGTTGAACCATGATACCTGTACTCTCCCGGAGCAACATGGATATATTGGCAGAATTCATGACAGCCTTTTCATCAAGCTCTTCGGAGGTGATAGCTTCTACTCGTGTAGGTAGATCCAAAATAGAACGGCTACTTCTGGTTGCAGAAACGATCACCGATTCCAGGTTTTCACCACCAACCAGGTAGACCCTCACAGGAAATTCGCCTGCATAAGGCAGATCATATTGGATGGTTTTACTTTCAAAACCAACAAATGATATGATAAACTTATAAGTTCCATTTGGCAGGTCATCTATCGAGGCGACTCCATTGATATCTGAAACCGCCCCATTTGTAGTACCGACAATGTTGATAGTAGCGCCTATCAGTGGCTCATGGGTTTCTGCTTCGGCGATTAGGACTGAAAAAGTATTTTGTGTGAAGGCTTGAGTAATAGAGATAAATACAAGCACCCCTGAAAAAATGAGTTTCATTATTTTGTAAATTTTGATTTGAAAAATGATTTCTGTGAAATGAAATCGGTTCAAATCAAGAAGGTGCAATTCTGAATATAAAGCCGGCTAAAACTAAATTGAGTCTGCTCATTTGTGGCGCTTGGCTTATGCGGCGAATAGCAAAAGAAAGATGAAATCCTAATGGATTGGAAGGTTACAAAGGATAATGGAGATTCATTTCCACCTACTTGTGGATTGACCCATTGGCCTGGATTGTCACTGAGTAAATAGTAGTCGTACTCATCATGGAATGTTTGTACAATACCTCCTGCATCAACCTCAAGGATTGAGAACATGAGTATTAGCGCATACAATACCGTCAACAATCTCATTTGGTAAAAATACACTTCACGGATATGATTCACAAAATACTGGTTCTTGCATCCAAACAAACTCATTAAGTAAATTTTTATACCTTATAACTCAAAAAGGTTTATATTACTATTATTAATTACCGTTTTCTAACATTAAACCCCAATCATTATGGAAAATAGAATCCATTTGATCATCCCAAACCAGGACCTGAAAGCCATAAAAGACGCCATTAAGGTGCTGGAAGACAAACTTGCACCCCATCTGAAAACCATCACCACCGACGACCGCAGAAAGCTCGTGAAGATGGGAGAGTCAAGTAAGCCGTTTGTCAGAAAAATAGTAGAATACACCAAATCTGATGGACAATTTCTTCCCTCTTTTGTAGACCAGGATCAGCTCGAGGTAGACATGAATGCCGTGGATACCCTACATTCGTTTAACCGGCCACTGAGCCAGATCATGGGTGCTTTGAATGACTCTATCCTGCTGTCAGGCTCTGAGGCTATGCAGGCAGCATTGGCTTATTATCAGTCTGTAAAGCAAGCCGCCAAGCTCAACGTGCCTGATGCGAAAGTGATCGCCGACGATCTGAGCAGCAGGTTTGACGGGCAGGGAAGAAAATCCACAACTGCACCTGTAGAAGCATAAAGTTTCCTTCCACATAGTTTAGTTTAGGTTTGTACAATGCCCCGGGGATATCGCAAGATATCTTTCGGGGTATTTTTATGCCCCGGGGGGTATCCCGAATACCCTATAGGCATTCCCGGAAGGGTCAGTGGTATCCGGAGATGAACTGGTTCGCCCTGGATACTAACCAGTTCACCTAAAAGACGAAATAGTTTCCAAAAAACACGAACTGGTTCGAATCAAACACGAACAAGTTTCTATAAAAGATGAACTAGTTCACCAAAAACATGAACCAGTTCACCAAAAAGACTAACTAGTTCATGTCCAGGACGAACTGGTTCGTAAAAAAGACTAATGAGTTCGTAAAAAATACGAACTGGTTGGTGATTGATATGAACTAGTTGGGGTTAGGGGGTGGTTGGTGGGTAGTTTGTTAAGCTCTGTCTATCTATCAAAATCAGTGAATGAGGGGGTAACAGAACCTCACTGCTGAGCAGGCAGAAACACATAAAAAGTACTCCCCTGACCTAACTCGGACTCCACCCGGATTTTTCCTCCATGGAGATCCACAATCTTGCGACAGTGGGCCAGGCCAATGCCCGTACCTTTATACCGGGTCTTCTTATTAAGCCGCTGAAAGATATCAAAGATGCGTTCCCGGTTCTCTGGCGCAATCCCGATACCATTATCGGTGCAGGCAAATTCCCAGCCACCCATTTCTTTGCGAGCATCAATGGTAACCCTGGGCTTATTATCCTTTTTCTGAAATTTCAGCGCATTGGAAATAAGGTTTTGAAACAACATCCTCAACTCAGTTTCATACCCCCTGATCTCTGGTAGTTCACCCACTTCAATCTGGGCCTTCGATTCCCGGATATTTTCCTGGAGGTCATCGCTGATGGCGTTGAGGAGCTCATTGCAATCTATATTTGTAAGCTCCCTTTCACTCCCGATCCGGCTGTAGTCCAGCAGACCTTTTATCAGGTCGCTCATCCTCTGACTTGTCTCATCTATGTACCTCAGATATTTGTCTGCCTTTTCATCAAGCCGTCCCTTATATGTGCTGGACATGAGCTGACTCAGACTCATAATCGTTCGCAGAGGCTCCTGCAGGTCATGTGAGGTGATATAAGCAAACTGCTCCAGCTCTTTGTTCTTTTTGATTATCTCAGTGATATCGGTGGAAATAATAAAAATCTGGTTATCCGATGGCTGTATGGAGATTCTGAACCAACCTTTCTCCCCATTGGGATAGGTGAATTCATTGTCGAATTCATTATGATTTTTTCGCTCAAGCGTATCAATGATCAATTCAAAAAGTTTCGTCTTTTCAATACCCGGATAGCATTCGGTCATCTTGCGGCCAATCAGACTACCGGGAAGCATCCTGCTGTGTTCTTCTGCAGATTTATTGAGAAAAACATAGCGCAAATCCTGATCAACAACCTGGAAGCCTTCTTTCATGGAGTTGAGAATGCTCAAATATTCTTCATTTGTCATGGTCGATTCAGCCATAATGGGGTAAGATGGCACTACAATCTATCCGGAAAATGCGCCCGGATGATATTTTGGAGTGACTCACTGGTAAGTGGTTTACATATAAAATCATCTACATTGCAGATTTCATCAGCTCTCTTTCTGTCATCAGGATTGAGAGACGCTGTAAGCATGATCACTACGTGTGCTCTCCTTTGTGCATCCGGCAAAAGTTTGTAGCGATCTAGAAATTCCCATCCGTTCATGGCTGGCATATTGATGTCCAGAAATATCAAATCAGGCTGCAAGTCAGACCGGGCTCCTGCAGAAGCTATGTAGTCCAGCGCCTCCTGACCACTTTCGACTGTCACGATCTTTTCTGCATACCCTCCATCCTCAATCACAAGCTGATTTACGAAGTTGGTGGACTCATCATCGTCAATGAGCAAAACGCAGTTTAGCTTTATCTTCATTTTTAAGTCTGAAATGATCATAAATATCAGTTAGTTTGCCAGCATCGGCAGGTAATTCCATGGCGGTAGAATGGCCTGTAAAGAGGGTTCATGCGTGAGCAAATATTGCGGTTTTCATTATTTCAGGAATAAGGTAGTTATATGCATTTATAATCTCAAATCTAATAACGGTTTTTTAAAATCCCACTTTGCATGTCGGGGGAACCGTTCAGGACACCGGGGGACAGATCACAGTTTACGGAAGTATTTGTGGCAGAACTTATACCCTTCCGTAGAAACCCTGAATTATTCAGGTTTAAATAGTCTGTTCGCCCCGAAAGCAAGTATTACTGGCAAGAATCAAACATTAAAAATTAGTTACTTTTTTATGAAGCAAAACATCATCTTATTCATCCTGGGGGTCTTCCTATTCCAGGTAGGGTGTAACACTGATAAAAGTCCGGCGACAAAAGTGGGCACGCAGCCTGTACACCAGGACGTACCATTCGTACAGGACTACAGCATCAAGTATTATAAGACAGATGCCACCACGTTGAAAAAGTCCTTTATGGACCGGAATGGTGTCATCCAGGCCCTTTCTTCAGATGGTTTGCTAAGAACACATGATGGTCAGTTTTTGTACCCCGGAGAGCTCATCACAGATCGTACTTACAGACCACTTACCGATAAAAACATCACCGACTTCATCATCATAGACAACCAATTTGTCTACCTGGATGATGTGGCTGTATTGAGCAATGCCTGGGCAGGTAAGCTTTTCATTCGTCATGAAATGAAAGATGCTAAGCTTTTTGCGGGCTCATCGGATTTTCAATTCCTGATCAGCAACGGCCAAAAACTCAAGTACCTTGCTGATAACAGTGTGGCCTGGGAAGGCACGTCTGCCGATAAGGTACAGGACATAGCCTTCGCTTCCGGTACTTTTTATCTCCTGGGAGAAAAGAGCATCAGCAAATTTGATGTAGGATTGAAAAAGGTAGAAAAGCTGTTTGACGGCAATGAGCTGACGGCTTTTGAAGTGACAGACAAAACCATCATCGTCGGAACCAAAGATGGCTACCTTACCCTGGACCTTTCAGGAAAGCAAAAGGGTGAGCTGCAGAAGAAGCTCCCCTGGACCGAGATCACAGCAATCACCTCTATTGATGGAGCACTGTGGTTCGGATCTACCAAAGGTGCTTTCAAGTTGAAAGAAGATGGAAAATTTGACTACTACTACGGTGAGCGTTGGATTCCTTCCAATACTGTGGTTAGCATATCGGAGGCCACAGACGGATCGGTACTGATCCTGACTGAAGAAGGTCTTGGTCAGATCGTCTTCGAAGAGATGACCCTGTATGACAAAGCGATGTACTTCGAAAAGCAGGTGCGGGATCGTCATATCAGGCTTGGGTTTAATGCCAGCCTTGATGACATGGAAAAAGGAAATGTTGACTCAGGCAGACTAAGCGACTCAGATAACGACGGACTTTGGACCGCCATGTATTTGGGTGGTGAGATCTTCCGGTATGCAGTGACAGGTTCCGAAGAGGCACTGCAAAACTGCCGTGAGTCACTGGATGCGATGGAGCGTCTTTACAGTATCAACCCTGTTCCGGGTTTCCCATCACGATCTTTTGAGCGTAGTGGATACATTGATCGTCTTCACGACTCTGACAGATGGCAACATTCTGAAGACCCTGAGTGGGACTGGAAAGCTACCACCAGTAGCGACGAAGCCATCGGTCACATCTTCGCCTTTGGTGCCATGGCTGAGCTGATCAATGATGAAGACATGAAGAGCCGGGCTATCACCCTGATTGATACCCTGATGAGCCACATCGTGAAAAACGATATGTATATGATCGACTTTGATGGCAAACCAACGACATGGGCACGCTGGAATCCTGAATATGTGAATGCACGACCCAAGATGGTTGGTGACCGAAAGATCAACGCCTCCAATATCGTGGCCATGCTGCAAACGGCTTACTATTTCACAGGAAAGGAAAAGTATAAAGACAAGGCTTTTGAGCTGATGACAGAAGATGGCTACCTGGACAACCTGATGTGGCCAATGGAAAAGGTCGGCAAGGCTCCTGAGGATGCAGACGACTGGAGTAAAATGCTCTCGGAAGGCTGGAACCACTCAGATGATGAGATGTACTACATGGGCTACTGGGGACTTTATCGGTATGCTTTCAATGACAGTCTGAAGCAGATGTTTAAAGAAGCCATCATTGACCACTGGGAGATTGAAAGACCGGAAAAAGAAGGTGCCTGGAACATCATGACAGCTCTGACTGGTACAGCAGAATTTGACCTGGAAGAAGGCATCTGGTACCTGCAGCAGCACCCGATGGATCTCATAACCTGGGATATCGCCAACAGCCATAGAAAAGACATTGAGTTTATGGAAGAAAACTTCAGAGGTCAAACCATCACCGAGGTATTACCTCCCGATGAGAGACCCGTCCAAAGACATAACGGGAACATGTTCAGACTCGACCGTGTGAGTCGCAGTGGTACTTCCGAGTACAGTGCAGGTGACATCTGGTTGTTGCCCTACTGGATCGGCAGATACCTCGGTGTGATCAGTGAGCCCCAGGATTAATTTTGTTGATTAGGTTTAATTTTCGATTGTTTAGTCCCATTAAAGATTTTAATGGGACTTTTTTCCTTTTACTTACAATGAAACACATTACCCTTTTAGCCCTCATTTGCACAATAACACTTGGTTGCCAACACCCCGACTACATGAAAGAAATACAACTTACCAAAGACCTGTCATACAATCACGACCTCGACAACAACGACAATTTTTCCCCCGATGACCAATGGATTGTCTATGATACGCGTACTGAAGAAGGCGGGATCGGCGCATGCGGTCGTATTGAGAAGGTTAATGTTTCTACGGGAGAGGTTGTGGTGTTGTATGAGCTACCGCAAAACCAGTCTTTTGGTCCCGGTGTTGGAGCGGTGAGCTATAGCCACACAGATTCCCAGGTGATCTTCATCCACGGACTGTTAAATATCACGGAGGCAAATCCCTACCAGCAGTGGAGAAGGACTGGTGTCATGGTCAAAGATTCTGATCCGGGCAAACCCATCTTCATGGATGCAAGAGACGTCACACTCCCCTACACTCCTGGTGCACTTCGTGGTGGTACTCACCGCCATGAATTCAGCGGAGATGGTCAGTGGATAGGATATACTTACAACGATGCCATCCTCAAGCAGTTGGAAGACGCTACCGGTGAGATTCACAACCTGCGAACCATCGGAGTGTCTAAAAAAATTGGTCCGGTGGCAGTAGACAAAGACGCTGAGGGTGAAAATGTAGATGGCGAATGGTTCAGTGCTCTGGTAGTAAACGTAGTGGCCAACCCTGAACCAGGTTCAGATGAGATCAGCAGGGCTGCCGGAGACAGCTGGGTAGGCACAGCAGGATATATCAATGGGCATGGCCAAAAACAAATGGCAAGAGCTTTCATCGGGACCACAAAGGACCAAAACGGGCAGGATGTTGACGAAGTCTTTATAGTTGATATCCCTGACGACATTACCATTCCAGGCAAACTTGGCCCGCTGGAAGGGACGGCTACAACCATGCCCGCTCCGCCACAAGGAGCCAGCCAACGCAGGCTCACAAACACAGCCAACTCTGCTCAACCCGGCTGTGTGGGCATCGTGAGGAGTGCTCCGGATGGCAGTCAGCTCACATTCATCGCCAGGGATGAGCAGGGAATAAAGCAAATTTTCAGCGTTACACCATTTGGAGGTGCTCCGGTACAACTGACATTCCATGATTCGGATGTAAAAAACGCAGCACGATGGTTTCCGGATAGCCAGCACATCAGCTATATATGGAACAATAGCATTATGAAATTGAAAGTTGGCGAAAAAGAGGCGAAAGCACTAACAAAGCCTACGGACCTTCCGCCAACTGACATTGTGATTGCTCACGATGGCAACTCAATTGCCTTCAACAGACAGGTCCCTGATGGTCAGGGCAACCAAACTAAGCAAATATTCATCATCAACCTTGACTAACATACCCATGAGAACATTCATTTCTTTATTGATAATGACCGGACTGATGTTTCAGCATCAGCCAGCCCAATCATTAAACAGGAACAACAGGACTTTTCCGGCTTTACTATCTATGCTCCTAAAAAGGATGCCCGGTCACTAGAAAAAGTGATACAGGTACTTTCCGAAGAAGTAGAAAAGAGAAGCGGATTGAGTATAGAAACCAGTCGGAAGATCAGCGATGGAAAGCAGATCATTCTTTCACTGGGTGATCACAAAGACTTGCCTGCTGACCTGGCAGGTAAACTGGATCAAATGGGAGCTATTGAGGCTGAAGGTTATAAACTTCTGTTTGTACCTGAAACGAGCAAGGTCATCGTGCAGGCAAATACCAAACGGGGTGCCCTGTATGGAGCAGGCAAACTACTCCGCTTGATGGAGATCAGAAAGAATAGTATACAGATCCCTTCATCCATAAGTCTCACCTCCTCTCCCGCCTATGAGATCCGTGGTCATCAGCTCGGCTATCGCCCTAAGACTAACAGCTATGATGCCTGGACAGTAGCTCATTTCGATCAGTACATCCGTGACCTGGCCATCTTCGGAGCAAACAGTATCGAGATCATGCCTCCACGGACTGATGATGACTTTACCAGCAGGCACATGAAGCTCCCGGCAATTGACATGATCCAAGAGCAATCGAGAATATGTGATGAATATGACCTGGATGTGTGGATGTGGTATCCTAACATGGGCTCAGACTACGAGCATCCCGATTCGCTCCAGGTAGAAATAGATGAACGCCATAAAGTCTTCTCTACCGTTCCCCGATTGGATCACCTGTTTGTACCTGGTGGTGATCCCGGAGACCTCGAACCAGATATCTTGTTTGAGTGGCTGGAAAAAGAAGCAGTGATCCTCCGGAAATACCATCCGAAGGCCAAAGTATGGATCTCTCCCCAGGTATTCCGTCCTACTAAAGAGTGGCTCGGCAAGTTCTTTGACTACGTCAACGAAAAGCCAGACTGGCTAGGTGGTGTGGTATTTGGCCCATGGGTCAAGACCCCTGTTGATGAAATCAGAGAGATCGTTGATGCGGGGATTCCTATAAGAAGATATCCTGACATCACACACAGCCTAAGCTCACAATATCCTATCCCGAAATGGGACCTTAGCTGGGCCATCACGCTGGGAAGGGAATGCATCAACCCGAGGCCAAACGACCAGAAGATGATCCATAATGCTTTGGATCAGTATGCCAACGGCAGCCTCTCCTATTCAGAAGGCACCAACGATGATGTGAACAAATTTGTCTGGAGTGACCAGGACTGGGACCCTGAGACGCCGGTCATCGAGACATTGCGTGATTATGCCAGGTATTTTATTTCACCCAACCATACTGAATCCATCGCACAGGGTCTCCTCTCACTTGAAAAAAATATTGACGGTCCGATGCTTATTAATGAGCATGTACAAAACACCCTGATGCAATGGCAAGCCATTGAGCAGAGTGCTACTTTGGAAATGCAAAAGAACTTCAGGTATCAGATGGGACTCATCCGGGCCTATCATGATGCCTATGTGCAGAAAAGGATGATCTATGAGACCTGGGTTGAGCAAAAAGCCAAAGAAGCCCTTGCTCAGTATCCCAAAGTTGGCATCTCCAGAGCAATGGAAAACAGTCGGTCTGTACTTGCGGAAGCCTGGGAGCAACCTATTGATGAAGCTTTGAAGGCCCGTTGCTATGAACTGGCAGACGACCTGTTTGAAAGTATCGGTGCCCAGCTCACCATCGAAAAGCATGGTGCCATGGGGGGTCGTGGAAACTTTATCGACAACATTGACAACCCGCTCAACGATGTAGCCTGGATCTTCTCTCAGCTCAATAAGGTAGAAAAAGCACCTTCAGCACCCGAAATGATTAAGCTTCTTGAAGAAACGCTAGGACGAACAAACCCCGGCCCCGGAGGCTTTTATGACAACTTTGGGAATCCCTCTGCCTGGAGCCGTGTGGTATTCCGCAATGACCTGAGCAAGGACCCCGGCAACCTGAAAACCCCGAGGGTAAGCTTCGGTGTTGGATTGCAAGGCAAGGAATGGGTACATGAGATTACTGCCAAAGGGTTTGAAGGTGATGCCGCACCTATGGCCTGGATGAACCAGGTGACCACGCTATATGATCAGCCCCTGGAGATCAGGTACGANAACCTTGACCCTGACGGTGAATACAGCATCCGAGTATCTTACACAGGAAGGTTTCGGTCCCGCATGCGTATGGAGGCTGATGGCATCGAAGTCCACAACTTCATCCAGACAGGTATCCAGCCAACGTACGAGCTTCCAATTCCTCAAAAAGCCCTGGAGGATGGTGAAGTAACTTTCTCCTGGACTTGTGGTGAGGCGGAAAGAGGTTCCCAGGTATCCGAAATCTGGATCATTAAGAAGTAAACTGAAAAAGAAATGAAGAATGTCATTCCAATTGTTGCCCTACTTGTTAGTACCACATTGTATGCTCAGACAGGATCAGTCAATGAACCGGTACGATATATTGGTGGTGTTACTATTGATCCCAGTGTGCATGAAGGGAGACTGCGTTATGCCATAGGAACGGAAAGCAGGCAGACTTTTCGTGCCAACAGAAGCCACCCTGAGCTTAGTGATGGTTTTGGCTGGACTTACAGCCATGCCTCAAACCTGGCTTACTGGAATGACACGTTTTTTCAGCAATACCTGAGTAACCCGGCAGATGAGCATATCGCGCCGGGTCAGACCCTCATGGTCACTTCAAAGGATGGCAGGACATGGTCCAAGCCACAGGTGATCTTTCCTCCCTATGATCCTCCTAAAGGGGTGAAAATCCCGGAAGGTTACGATGGCTACATGATGCACCAGCGTATGGGTTTTTATGTGACCAGTGATCAACGACTACTCACCCTCGCTTTCTATGGTCATACGGAAGATCCTTTCGAAGCAGGTGGCATTGGTCGGGTAGTCAGGGAGATCTACAAGGATGGCAGCCTCGGACCGATCTACTTTATCCGGTATACCAGCCATGCGGACTGGAACGAAACGAACACCAGCTTTCCTTTCTATAAAAAAGCCAAAGACAAGGGATTTATCAAAGCCTGTGACGAACTGCTAAACAACAAGTTGATCACCATGCAGTGGTGGGATGAAGACCGGGGCCTTGACGGCTTTTATAGCATAGATGAAGCCAGGGAAGCATTGTCTTTCTATCATCGAAAAGACGGGAAAGTTGTGGCACTTTGGAAATGGTCGATGTTTGCGCTTTCTGATGACGGTGTCCACTTTTCCAAACCGACAAAATCACCCACTTTGCTCATGGCCGGTGGAAAGCAATGGGGACAGCAGACCGATGACGGCCGATACGCCATCGTATACAACCCCATAGAAAACCAGGAGTATCGATACCCACTCATCACCATCACCAGTGACGATGGTATCCTGTTCGACAACATGGTACTGGTTCAGGGCGAGGTGCCTCCTCGCCGGTTTTATGGTCGCTGGAAGGACTTTGGTCCCTGCTATGTACGCGGTATTGTAAAAGGCAATGGCAACCCTCCCGGTGATGACATGTGGCTGACCTATAGCATGAATAAAGAAGACATCTGGATCAGCAGGGTTCCCACACCTGTCAGCTATGCCGTACAGGGTGATATCCGCGAAGACTTTGATCAATTGAAAGCTGGCGGAGTGATTCCGGACTGGAATGTTTACAGCCCGCTCTGGGCGCCTGTTGACCTTATAAAGTCGGATGCGGGACTGAGCATGCAGCTCAAAGACAAGGACCCATTTGACTATGCCAGGGCGATCCGGGTGTTTGAAGAAAATAATGAAAGTATAGTGTCGTTTAAAGTAAAAGTGGTCAATGCACAGGAAGAGCCTTTTGAGGTGGATGTGACCGATCAGTTTGGCAACCGGCCAATCCGGGTGAGCTTCGATGGAAAAGGAGACATAACTGCACTTGATGGCGGTATTACAAAAAAGATTGGAAGATTTACTCCAGACACCTGGGTAAATGTGAAACTCATTGTTCGCGCCACACCCTATGGCAGCTACGATATCTGGGTAGATGGCCAGGAGGTAAGCAACGGTTATCAGTTGGCAGAGGCTGTCAAATCTGTGGAACGGATATCATTTCGTACAGGTCCTTACCGGGATCTCCCGAACCGCAAGACTCCCAATGAGACTCCGGGGCCTCCACTCCCCGGTGCTGACGAGGCAGTGGCAGAGTCCATCTACCTGATAGATGATTTTGTAGTAGAAAAGGTGAGGTAGGAAGGTCCGAAGACAACACCAACCTAAAGCACCCTGTGGGGAATATGTTCAATTCAATACTGCTCACGATCATGAGATCCTTCGCTCCGTTTCACTGCACTCTAGGATGAAGTGTGGGTGTTCGTTTTGGAATTCGCTGGCAACACTGTATCAGCTTTTGCTGGTGTTGTTACCAGCAGATTTAGCACGAAGAAATTTCACGACGGCCAAAACCATCACAACTTTCCCAAAATCTTCGCCACTTGCTGTTGGATATGCGGGTGATGGTCAATAATGGCTTTTTGGTAGTAAACCGCAGGTTTTGAATTCAGCCTGGCTAAAGGAGGTTCTACATACCCCCACTTCTCCTTGTATTCACTCACATTCAAGACCGAATCAATCCTCGCATTGTTATCTTCGATCAATTCCATTAACGCGACAATTTCCTCAGGCTTTCCTTTCAGGGACCCCACAATGTCCTCGTAAGCTATTTTCACAGGCAGGTGAATCCTGAACACATTTTCCTCGCCATAGATGATGTTAAGCTTTTCTTCCAGGTAGTTGGGGACCTTATCCAGGCTGACAAGTGTCTGTAAAATTGATGAAAGCTGATCAGCAGATGTCTCTTTCTTACATTTATTCATCCACTCACTTACTACATACTTAATATAATCTCCTTTGGCATTGTTAATCACCACTACCCTACGGGTCCGTGTGGTATCCTCATACAATTTATGGCGTAGCAAATAGTCGTCGAAAGACGATGATGAGCTGATCCCGGAATTGTCAAAATAACCTCCATCCAGGAAATAACCCTTGCCCTTGATCCTGGCTGCCGGACTGAAAATTGGAAAACGGTTGCTGGTAGACAGGGCACCGAAATAGGTGATCTCTCCATCACATTGTGGATGATCCAGTACACTCCTGGCACCCGGAAAGACCGCATTATAATCACCATTTACCAGCAATGAAAATGAATTACCCTGAATCCCATCAGTTGAGATGGTTTGTGATATAAATGCCGGATAGTGACCATTCTTCTGATACATTTCCGTCCATAGCTGCCTGAAGGTGAGGGTTTCATAACCCTCCGGCATCCCCATAAAGCCGGCATATTGCTGAGCTGCCACATAGCTTCTGTCACTACCTTTATAAGTGAAAAAAGGCATCAATTCTCTTACCAGATCCTTTCCAAAGAGATAAGTCAGGTCGATGGAAAGGTGGTTAAACTGCCCGATCTTCAGAATCCGAGGCCAGAGGGAATCTGCTCTGTTTGAAACAGGTCCAGCCTGGTACGTCCAAAGTGGACCGTACATCCCGGTTCCGGAAGTACCCCCTGAATTGGCAGATATTGAAATGGTGGAGCTTAAAAATTCACCGGAGGATGCATCCTGAAGTTTATTTAGCACCAGTAGGTTCCACAACCCGGCCTTAAGTCCACCACCATAGCTGGCAATATGAAAATAGGACTGAAAAGGCTTATTGTTTACATGAGTCTTTGGGATGGCTTTAGCGTACTTTGGTATGGTTACGAGCTCTTTATCACCCACACCAGGCTNAAGCAAATGCAGATCACTTTCCATTTTCCCGGCAAATACTGCCCATACAACGACACCAATGGCTGCAAGAGGGATCAGGTATTTGATGATTTTGGGACCCGTTATTTCCGGACAACCCTCTTCCCGGTCATCCTCATCGTTGTAATACTGAAAGTGTTTGAAGAGAATGACAATCAATCCATACAGGTTGATGAGGTAAAGCAAAAGAATGTTTAATGGACTCAGATGATTGGAGGCATAAATGGGATTCACGTTGGCAATCACCAGCACTAACAATGTTGCCCACCCAAAGAGGGCAATTGTCTTAATAAACCGGAGGTTACCAGAAAGCATGGTGGCTTTTCTGGTCAACCTGAAAACCAGGTAAGTGACCATAAGCGAGACAATTGCAACAAAGGTGACAGCCCAGGTCCACATATTCCAATCTGAAAATGCAGATAAGGTGACTGATGCTGCAATTAAAATCAGGCTGATCATGAAACAGAACCTGAACCATTTCTTTTGAACGACTGGTGTTGTCAGATGCTTGTTAAGCTGATGGTAGAAATATATCGCCGCCACAAGGAAAAGAACTGCTGCCGATGTACTGATTCGGGGATCAAAGTATTTGTTGGCAACAAACAGCATCAAATAGATAAAGGCGATGAAGACCAAAGTCCCCAGGTGGTGGCGAAGCAAACGAAGCAGCCAGGCATCCTGGTAGTTTGAGGGTGATTTCTCTTCATAGTAGACAATGCCAAACCCGAGAACGCGCCAATCCATCTTCCAGCAGATCACCTGATTTTGATCTTTGATTTTGGCTTCGAAGTATGCCGGATAATGAGATAATATCAACGACAGAAAGCCCATAAGTACGAAGACAAAAAACAGGTTGATGGGTCTGAAAAACAGGTCGACGATGATGGTACTTCCCTGTGGTAAAACCGTCAGCATGGCTACGACGATGACCAAAAGCAATAAGCTCAGATAAGATGTTTTTAAGAACCTTTTGATGACCTCCGCTTTAGCAAAGATCTTTTGCTCGAACAGGTGAAAGATGAAAACCAATGCTGCAATGCCATAAGCTGTAATCTTAAAACCAGCGACACCCTCAAGGTAGCCAGATGACTTTGAAAAAAGGTAGATCAAATTCTCTGCATAGTCCAATAGCAATGCTACGATGCCGACTATAAGGAATACTATAGGTTTTGTATGCACTCCCGGGATAATTCCCGATTTTATATATCGATAAATCAAAAAGACAAGTGTGGTAGCCCACACAAAATCAAAGATGAAAAAGGCATAGAAATAGATCCATTTGGCAGCATCGCCTAAGATGAACGCACGAATTGATTCATATTCATCAAAAAATTCAAACTGCGGGACAGGAATGAAGCTACTGATATAAAACTGACGATTGATGATCATCATAATCACAGATAGTATCACAAAGATCCAAAAATGGGTTTTGATGGAGATTTTCATGGCTGGTTAGGTTAATCGTGAATAGGTAGTATTGGACCAAAAAGGGGCATTCGGATCTGGGTTGATCCGCGTCTTCTTTCTCATAGTGGTTCGGGGTTGGTGGTTCTTAAATGAAAGATAAGAAGAATTTACGGGAAACAGAACCGTCTAGCGTAAGATATTCACATTTCTCATTAAGATGAGTAGTTTGTCTCCTCACAGAGCATGATGATTTCCTGATTGATTACTATTCCTCACAAATTCTTACGGCCACATTTCCAGCTTTATGACCTTGCTCCACATATCGATGTGCTTCCCTCATATTTTCCAGAGTAAAAACCCTGTCCACCACAGGTGTGAATTGTCCCTGTTCAGCCAATTGCTTAAATAATTTCAGATCTTCTCTCTTCCAGTAGAAATTTGAAGAGGCCACAATGACTCTTTTACCATTTGAAATTGAAGATGTTATTGATTTGAGGATATGAGAAAAACCAAATTCTGTAGCCAGGTATTTTCCTTTGGGCACCAGCAATGACATACAGGTTTTCATTTGTGTTTTACCCACTGTATCAAATATAATGTCGTAACTATCTCCCATTTTAGTGTAATCCTCACGGGTATAGTCAATAACCCGGTCAGCTTCAAGGGTTCTAATCATATCTAAGTTCCTGGTACTACAAATCCCGGTCACCCTTGCGCCGTAATATTTGGCCAATTGGACAGCTGCTGTACCCACGGAACCGGATGCACCATAGATGAGTACCTGATCGTCCTTTTTGATTTTTGCTTTCTTTTTTAAATAAGCTAAAGCTGACAGCGGGCCATTGACCATAGCAGCAGCCTGGATATGGGTTAAGTTCTTAGGTTTTAAATAAAACATGCCATCTTCTGGCAAACATTTATACTCAGCATAAGCTCCAAAACTTAAGCCAGTGTAGCCAAATACCTGGTCACCTGGCCTGTACTTTTTTACCCCTCTTCCAACATCTTCTACCACACCTGAAAATTCTATTCCAAGTACAGGCCTTTTAGGCTTATAGAATCCAAACATCAACCCAACAGGGATCTTAAGTAGTGGAGGATGATTAAACCCTCTCATCTTAGGATCCTCAGCTGTAACTGTGGTTGCAAAAATCTTTACCAATACCTCATTTTCCTTAGGTTTTGGTTTAGGAATGGACACCAACTGCAACACTTCCGGTCCACCGTATTTTCTGAATATTACTGCCTTCATTTTGAAATAATCTTGACTTGATTACTCAAATTAACTGCATGACCCGACACGGAAATTTGACCTGAGTCAAATAATCAATCAGGCAGTAATCTTTGAACGAATTCTGGACAATGTTTCAAGGGAAATATTCAGATAAGAAGCAATGATGGTGACAGGTAAATACTGGATGATCCTGGGTTCCTTTTCTAGCATGGCCAGGTATCTTGTAGTGGCATCCAGGGTTTGAAACTCTTTGAGTTTTTTCTCAAACCAGACAGCATAGTACTCAATAAACATTTTATCAAGTATCATGACCTCAGGGTACTTTTCAGATACTTTTTGAAATCTTTTATAATCAATAACCATTACTTTCAATGGAGATAGCGCTTCAAGATAAACATCGGAAGGCTTCTTCATGATATAACTATCCAGCGATATAGCTACATCATCATGAAAATAAATTTCTGTTGTAATTTCTTTGTTACTATGACAGTAAAACTTCCTGGCTACTCCGCTTTGAACTAGAAAGTGTGAGGTGCATATCTGGCCAACTTGCAATAGAAGAGATCCTTTGGCATATTCTTTTTCTACAAACCCTGCTTCAACCTCTGCCAGTATTTCAGGATCCATCTTTTTTGATAATTCCTTGATTCGCCTGATGTATGGATTCACAGTTCAACTTTTCAGAAAAATTAAACAGATTTTTAGAAATCCCCGATCTGATAAACCTCTTAGATTCTATTGACTTCTCTACTTCTCACTGGCCTTTCGCGCCAACCTCAATGAATTAGTCCTGAACCGGGGTATAAACAACCCCAGGATATACACCCTAAAGACAAACCAAAGGGCATACTTCTCATTGAGGTCCGGGCGGATCAGGTGCTCAATTTTCTGATGTGCCTCGGGTGTCTTACTCCAGTGCAACCCCGGTTTCATGTGATGAATGGTATGCAGACCATTGTTAAACAAGAAGAAATTCAGGGGCCACCCAACAATGTTGCGGGAATGGTCATACTCTGATTCTTCATCGGCATGTACATGTTGCAGGTAGTTGAAGATTAGCACCGTATTGAGGGAGACCTGCTGCGGAATGACCACATAGATCAAAGCCTTTTGCCAGTCAAGTATAAAAGCCGTAGCTACCCAGGCCACAAGGCAGACAATCTGAAGGGTATAATAAAAGAATTGTTCTTTGTTCTTATAGTATTGCTGCTTATAAAACCGGGCAATGGATTTTTGCTGGACTGCCCCACTCAGTGTTGGATAGATCAAAAGTGTCCATAGATTGTTTTTCTCAGAAACCATATAGGTCCTGGTATCATCTTTTTCCCGGTTGTTATGCCGGTGGTGGTTCTTATTATGTGTTGGGATCCACCCAAAGACCGGAAATCCATAAAACAAGGTGATCCAGCAGCTGTGAATCTGATTGAGGATTTTATTTTTCCAGACAGGAAGGTGGTTATGATTGTGTGCAAAAACCGAGAAACAGATGGACAGATACAGATACAATGCATACAACCAGCCATTGAAGGTTTCCATGTTCCAAAGCACGAAGAACAAGGCCGTTGCTGAAACCATCCATATCAGGGTCTTTAAGTCAGCTTTGTATCTAAGCAAAATAGAAGTTCATATGTTGGCGGAAAGGCTTAATTCCCGTGAAAATAAGTATTCTTTCCTAAAGATCTGACGATAGTTCAGTTTACCTCAACTATTTTGTCTTTAATATCCATTGATAGTATGTCACAAATTTCTAATTGAACCAATCCAATTGTTTAGTTAAGTTTGCTGAATAACAGCATCCCAATGGTTGAATCCTTTTGGGTAAAAGTTAAATACCAACCAAAGATCAGATGAAAAACGTAATCAAATCCTTCTTCTTTTTGGCCACTCTGGCTACCTTGTTTGTTTCATGCACAGGCGGAAGCCAGGAATCAAAAGACACAACCCAAACCACTGAAAATATGTTTACTGGCGCAAAAGGTGAAGTAAAACTCATGAATCTTGACCCCGGACACTTCCATGCTGCCCTGGTTCAAAAGTCTATGTATGAGCAAATGGATCCTAAGGTTCATGTGTTTGCTCCGGAGGGTAGTGATGTTGATGATTACATGACACTCATCAATGGCTATAACACCCGTAGTGAAAATCCAACAAGCTGGGATCAGCAGATCTATAAGGGCCCTGATTACCTTGAAAAAATGTTAAGCGAAAAGCCGGGTAACGTGATGGTGACGGCTGGGAACAACAAAAAGAAAACAGAATACATCCTTAAGACCGTGCAGGCAGGCATCAACGTGTTGGCAGATAAACCGATGGTGATCACCAAAGCAGGTTTCTCTGATCTGGAAAAAGCATTTGAGGAGGCAGAAAAGAATGGTGTACTGCTTTACGATATCATGACCGAGCGTCATGAGATCACTACGATCATCCAGCGTGAGTTAGCAAAGATACCTTCTGTATTTGGCGAGCTTACTCAGGGTACTCCTGATGCTCCTGCCATCACCAAAGAGAGCGTTCACCACTTCTTCAAATATGTATCAGGGAATCCTATTAAAAGGCCAGCCTGGTTTTTTGATACCCAGCAACAGGGCGAAGGTATCGTAGATGTAAATACTCACCTGGTAGACCTGATCCAGTGGGAGGCCTTTCCTGATGTGATTCTCAACAAATCAGATGTAGAGATCATCAGTGCGCGAAGATGGCCTACTGAGCTTACTTTGGAACAATTCACCAAAGTGACACAACTGGACGCTTTCCCCGACTACCTACAAAAAGACATCAAAGATGGTAAGCTCCAGGTGTATGCCAACGGAGAGATCATCTACAAACTGAAAGGTAAGGTTGCCAAGGCTTCAGTGATCTGGAACTACCAGGCACCTGAAGGTACCGGTGACACCCACTACAGCATCATGCGAGGATCGAAGTGCAATATCATCATCAAACAAGGCAAAGAAGAAGGCTTCAAACCAACTGTATATGTAGAGTCCAGTGATGTTTCGAGCCCATTCCGTGACAACCTGCAAGAAGCCATTGACGAGACTATCGGAGGCATGTACCCAGGTGTGACATTGGAGCAACTGGAAGACAATTTATGGACCATCAACATCCCTGCTGAATACAAAGTTGGTCATGAGGCTCACTTCGGCCAGGTAACAGAAAAATACCTGAAATATCTTGTAGATGGAAAGCTACCTGAATGGGAAGTCCCTAATATGATCACAAAGTACTACACGACTACATTGGGATTGGAGAAGGCGATGGAGTGAAATAAACAAACTACCAATCAATTTACCTCTCCCAGGTCCAGACCCGGACGCGCTGACTTCAGTTGTTCAATGGCTTCAGAAGAAAAATGGGTATTCCAGACGTACAAGCTTTTCAATTGATCCAGCGCTATCAAGTCATTCAGTGATTCGTCTGAAACCCGGGTACTATGTACATTCAGATGCTGTAGGTATTTCAGACCCCTCAGACTTTCGATTCCCTCGTTGGTAATATTGGTTTGATGTAGTGAAAGTTGTACCAGATTAGGAAATGAAGCTATTTCCCTGAGTTCAGCATCCGTAATACCGGAACCATGAAAATCAATCCTGACAATCTGCTCTTTTGCCTTTTTCATCAGGTCGATCTTATCCTTACCTATGGTCTCTACACCAGCTAACCTGACCTCAAGCAGCGGACTCTTCTGAGATATCCTCAATGCTGTGATCCCGTTTGAACGAAACTCGTCCAAAACACTTTCATCGATTGGGTCAGCAGTAATGACTTCAAATGGATCGAAAGGTTGAAACTTACTTTGCAGTATTTGAGCTATTCGCCCCGATGAATGGAGGTCTCCAACTTTTTTGTCGAAAGGCATACCATTTTCCAGCCACCATTCTATCATGGCTACTTCCGTGGGGATCAACTGTTGCTGACCCTCCGGAGGCATGTGTTCCTCATGATCCAGGGGTAGAAATATCCGGTGCAACAACAGGCTTTGCTCAATGTTTTCAGGATCAAACAAATCACCGTTTTTGCCACCCTTTCTCCAGGTGGATTCATTTCTTAGGTCCAGGCTCCCCTGCTTTTTACTATCGTTGTGACAGGAAAGACACTTCTCTTTGACAATAGGCTGGATGATATCGGTAAAAACCACTGCACTATCAGGGTCAATATTTGTTATGACCTCATCCCCTGAAGAAAAAACCGTTTTGATAAAACCCGGTGCATCCCTGATCAGAAAATCTTCACCATGTGTTAGTGAACCACCGAAATGACCAGCTACCGTTAGGACTAGCAGGTTTATTCCCCAGGCAATCCAAACTCCCTGAATACTAAGCCGCGATTTCAACAAGAAAAATAAGGTGGAGAGCAATGCCACACCTATCCCTGACCATTGATGGATTTGCAGTGTAACACCCTGATACCCTCCTTTTTGAGACAGAAAGTATCCAAACAATGCCGCTATAATCGCTGTGACAGCCGTAAATCCCAATAGAATTTTAATGGCCTGGTCCAGGGCGTGACTCTTTCGGAAATGATGGATCAACTCAAGCAGAAAAGCTGCCAGGAGAGCACCTATTGGTATATGTAATATCAATGGATGAAAAGCACCCAGGAAATCCATCATGCAATTACCTCTTTAATCACCTGCCCGCCAAATTGGGAAAGTTGCTTATGCCTGCCACCATGAAAATAGGTGAGCTTGTTATCGTCCAAACCAAACAGATGAAGAAGTGTCACATGCAAGTCCCTTAATGGATGAACTACATCGATGGCTTCCTGCCCAAGCTCGTCAGTCGCTCCAATGATATGACCTGCTTTGACCCCTCCTCCAGCAAACCACATCCCCATGGCATCAGGATTGTGGTCCCGGCCGTATGCCACTCCATTTTCACGCACTCCATTATCGGCAGTCCTGCCAAACTCACCGGACCAGACGATCAATGTCTCATCCAGCATACCCCTTCTTTTTAGGTCTTTGATCAGTCCGGCGATTGGCTTATCGATGCTGGTAATAAGATTACCATGTGCTCGTTCCAGGAAATCATGTGAATCCCAGCCTCCCGAATAAACCTGTACAAACCGGACACCCTGTTCAACAAGTTTTCTTGCCAGCAGGCACTTTCTGCCAAATGCATCTGTTTCAGCCTGTCCTACACCGTAAAGCTCCTTGGTTTTTTCATCCTCTCCTTCTATATCTATTACATCAGGCACCTCCATCTGCATCCGGTAGGCCAGCTCATAATTCTCAATCCGTGCGGATAGTTCATCATGATTGGGATGCATCTGTTGATGCTCTCTGTTGAGCTTTTGAAGGAGTTCCAGACTTTCTTCCTGGTGATAACGGCTTACTCCGGGAGGTGGATTGATATTAAGGATTGGAGATCCTTCCGGCCTGAGTGGAGTGCCTTGATAATGTGAAGGCAAAAAGCCATTTGACCAGTTGCCCGGACCTCCCTGAGGATAGGCTACTTCCGGGAGTACCACAAAAGCAGGAAGATTTTCATTCATGGTCCCCAGACCATAGCTGATCCAGGAGCCAAGTGCCGGCTCCCCACCAAATTGGTTACCTGTATTGATGTGATACATCGCTGTGGGGTGATTCACCGATTCAGCCTGGCACCCCCTGTAAAAACAGATCTCATCCGCTACATCTGCCAGATGTACAAATGGGGCACTCATATCAACTCCGGACTTACCAACTTTACGGCTTGAGAAAGGACTTCTCACAAAATACCTGTCACCTGATGACATGGCGGAAAACTTTTCCCCCTGACGCTGAAACCTGGTCAGGTGATATTTATCTAATGCAGGCTTTGGATCAAAAGTATCGATGTGACTTGGACCCCCCTCCATAGTCAGGAAGATGCAATATTTAGCCTTCGCCCTCATCATAGGTGATGCGGGACTAAGTGGCCCCCTGGATACCATCTGGCCGGTTTTAGTGTCACAAGCCAGCAGGCTGCTCAACGCCACAGCTCCTATACTCGATCCTAATCCGTAAAGGAAATCCCTTCTATTCCAGTTTGAGTGATCAGTAGACATAAACAAATTCGTTTGAGTTGAAATAAACCGCAATCAGGTCCGCAAGAGCCCGTGTGGAAGCATCGACTTGCCATGGTTGGAGGTCAGGTACATAATCCTGGTAAATGTCGAGCTCTTCCTTATAGGTAAATGGTTCGCCCGTCATCTCTTCGAACATTTCCCTTTCCACTTCTGTAGGATATTNCGTTTTAGGGGGCTTGTGCTCTTCATGATACTTAGTCATTTTTTCAAGGAAGTTGAGACCTTCACTTACTTCATCAGCTTTCGCTTCCCTATTGTAAATGGCATAAATAGCTTCCTGTACCCGTACCTCATGACTTTCCAGATCTTTCATCAGTCTGTCGGCATAAACCAGAGAACGGGTTCTCACATTTTGTCCATTGAACATGGTGAAAACCTGTGGAGTCACAGTTGATTCACTTCTCGCCTCACAGGACATATCTGTACCTGGTTGATTAAACACCTCCAATGAAGGATCAGCCAATGTCCTGTATCGCTCAGCATAGATGGCCCGTCGGTTCCTTTCTTCAGGTGTTCTGGATGGCTGATATGCCGGGGCAATGGAGCCCATGATATGTCTTGGCTGTAGCGCAGCCTCAATATTGATTTCCGGTCTTACCGGAAACCCACCCATCTCCGGATTTAGCTCGCCAGATATATACAACATGGCATCTTTTAGTTCCTCAGCATCCATCCGACGTGGATTGAAGTAAGACAGCAGTTTATTGTCTGGATCCACTTCATTGACATGGGTCCAGTCGGGGTGTATACTCGACAATCGATATGCCTGGGAGGTCATGATTAGTCGATGCATTTCTTTTACTGAATAGTCATGCTCAATGAAATAAGCAGTCAACCAGTCCAGCAGCTCAGGATGAGTGGGCTTTCCCCCTGTATTACCGAAATTATTGGGTGTTTCACAGATCCCTTTGCCAAAATGATATTGCCAGATGCGGTTAACCATCGATCGGGCCATAATGGGATTATTGGGGTGTGTCAGCCATTTTGCAAAACCAAACCTACGGCTTTCCATGCTATTAGGGATTTCAATATTGATCTGCTTTCTGTCAGGCGCAAGATTCTCAATGATACTCATCACGCCTGCTTCAACAGGTTCGATAGGTGCATAGACCGATCCACCAGCGAGGATATTACTTTGTGGAAGCTCACCATTCAGCTTTTCCGGAATGGTTATCCTGTTTTGACTATTCTTGACATTTACAGGCCCATTATACACTGAATATGCCAATGGCTCGAACCGTTCTTCCTGCCTCCTCAACAACTGTTTTCTTTTGCTTAATACTTTTCGGTATCCTAGGTCTTCATACGTCAGCCCCAGGTATCGTGGTGGCTGCTGGTCTTCAGGAAGCTTTCTTCGCTCCCGCTTCGGCAGGTAGGTTAAACCACGCTCCTTATACCACTGTTTTGCTGCAGCTTCTTCTTTCTTACTGAGAAGCTCTTGCTCTTCGGCTGTTTTGTTCAGCCAGTCTACAATGCGTTGCTTTTCAAACTCGGTCACCTCTGTATTTTCTTCGGGAAGAAAAGGTGCAGGTCTTTCTGCAAACTGGGTGGTGGCAAAAACCGCCTGGATACTGTAATAATCCCTGGCAGGAATGGGGTCATACTTATGGTCATGGCATTTGGCACAATTCAGTGGGGTACTTAAAAAAGCCTCCCCAACAATGTTGGTCACATCATCCAGGTAAAATTGCCTGGTCTCAGCAGCTACACTCATGGCGGTATGTTCCCAGGGNCCCATCCTCAGAAACCCTGTTGCAATGAGCATCTCAGGGTCTTCGGGATCGAGCTCATCACCGGCAAGCTGCTCCATCACAAACTGATCGTAAGGTTTGTCATCGTTAAAAGCCCTGACGACGTAGTCCCGGTAGCGCCATGCGTTCGGCCTTACATAGTCATTCGAAAATCCTCCTGAATCTGCATACCGGGCTACATCCAGCCAATGCCTGGCCCATTGCTCTCCGTAATGCGGACTACCTAATAGTCGTTCTATGAGGTTTTGATAGGCTTTAGGATCTTTGTCTTGCAGAAAAGCTTCAATCTCTTCTATTGTCGGAGGCAGTCCGGTCAGATCTATGGTTGCTCTTCGGATTAACACCAAATCTAAAGCTAGTGGTGCTTGTGACAACCCTTCTGACTCTCTCTTATCTGCCAAAAAAGCATCAATTGGGTGATCGTTCTGAGGATCCAAATCACCCCAGGGTATCTCTGGTTTTTCCACCGGGTAATAGGCCCACAAATTCTCCTTTTCATAGGGTCGGTTGTCCCAGGTATCACTGAGGCCACCTGAGGTCTTTACCCTGATGCGGTTGCCATATTCCCATGCCGTGTCGAGCTTGATCTCTGCAATCCTTTCTGCTGATGGCCAGGGTGCTCCCCCATCAATCCAATCTCTGATAATTTGGAGGTCGATTTCTGACAGCTTATCACCATCCTTTGGCGGCATGGCTAAATCATCATCTACTCTGAGGATGGAATGATAGAGTAAACTCTCATTTGACTTGCCCGGAACAATAGCTGGTTTACCGGAATTACCTCCTGCCAATAGATTCTCATAATTGTTGAGATCCAGCCCCCCTTCGATCTTTTTGGGGTCTCCGCCATGGCATCCAATGCATTTGGACTCGAAGATGGGCTTTACTTCATGGGCAAAGAGCGCCTCAGGATCTACGGCCTCTTTTTGTGAAGATTCCTTACATCNGAAAAATATAAGTAGCATGAACAAGGGAAATATTCTTACCATTATGTTCATTAATACACGGGTTAACAAGTTGAAGAAAATGGCCCCTTACCAGGGACCATTTTCAGAAAATTTATTAACAAAACCAAATTTGGCAGCAAAACTTCAATCACATCGTAGGCCCAACATTGGCTGCTGTTGGCCATCCCGGATTTTGATAGATGGGCGAAGTTTCCACTTCATTACCTTGTGAAGTGATCAGAAAATGGCCCAAAGCGATCGGTGATAAATAGTGTGCCATTGACCAACTATATCCATCAAATACAAGAGACGTTGGTGTCTTTTGATAGACCCTCAAATACTGACTTAAAGCAGGGTCAGATACTGTACTTGGATCACCAACCCCGTATGTTAGGTCATTCGGGTCATACCAGTTCTGCATCGGTCCCCATAATTTGAAGCCCTCTACATGATAGGGTGTAGCGATCATCTGATCCATCGCCCTCCACCTTTTCAGGTCCATAAATCTCAATCCTTCATCCATCATCTCACATCTTCGCTCACGACGAATGTTGTAAAGCGTTGCATCTACAAGTGTACCTCCGGAGTAGGCTCCCCAATCATTGACGGCTTCCATAGAAACATCCGTAGCATCTATGGTTTTTTGGAAATCCGTATCCACTCCCGCCCTGGTCCGAATAGATTGCCAGTATTGCTGAGCATTACCATCGAGCGAACCGTCACGCTCATATGCAGCTTCGATATAATTTAAATATGCTTCTGCAGCCCTGAAAATCGGAACACCATAATAAGAATAGAGGTTGATGTTGTGTTTCTCATCATAGTTCACCCCTTTTCTACTCGTATAACCTGTGGAATAACCTTCAGAGGCTATCTGATTTGTAATTGCTGGTGCTGTTTCTACCGGATTGGACTGAAGGCCCTGTGGAGAAGAGATCAATACGTTTAGCTGGCCGGGCTCTTTTAAGAACAACCAAAGGCGCCCATCTCTATTTTCTCTCACTAGCGTCAGCGAGTCATCACCACTATATCCGGAACCTCCGACATAAACGGGAAGTCCATTGTTCATCAGGAACGAATCAACAAAACCTCTGGTCAGACCACCTCCCCTGTTGCCTTTTTGAGAATAGATCGCTGCACCATGTCGGACATTCAGTCCAACATCATAGTCCCTCCAAAACAATACCTCATCAAATGAAGACAGGTCTTCATTGCTGAACATCTGACAATAGGGGTTGTTCATGCTGGCATTGGCAAAATCATTAAAGTCTGTTTCTGCCTGTGCCGTCATGGTATTTGTTTCCAGATCAATCGCATCTGCCACTGCACTGGCCGCCTCCATGGCTTCAGTAAGGAAAAAATCAATTTCACTATCCAGACTACCAGAAGGGAATGCATATCCGGAGTTGTAATCCTTATCTGCACCTGGCCATCCCGGACCGTTTGGAACAAATGACGTACCCTGGAAATTTTTCAACCAGGTTCCTTCATACAATGCCACTCTTGACTTAAACAATTGAGCTGCTGGTTTTGAAAGACGATTTTTCTTTCCATCAGGAGAGGCATCATTCATCAGCATGATGGCTGAATCAAGATCCGATAGGATAAACCTGGCTACCTCAGTTCGTGGTGCTCGTTTACTGGCATCGGTCAAAATGGTGATGTCATCAGGGAGTGTATTCCTCACGATGGGGAAGTCGCCAAACTCCTGCAGCTTATCAAAGTAGACAAAAGCTCTCAGGAAATACATTTCTCCAATGTAGTGGTCCACATTTGAGCCCGTAATCTGACCTTCTTTCCAGGCTGGAATAACCCGATCCAAAAAGTAGTTGCAATCGTAGATGTCAGCAAAATTCCAACTGCCACCATCCTGAGCAACTCTGATTTGACCAGGTACGAATCTATTATTTGCCGTAACGTAAGCATTGTTGTCTGTATGTATATCCTGTCCGAATATCCCATCTGTTCCAAGATGAAAAACACCGTACATTCCAATGGTATAATCACCCAATTGTGCATCCGTTGTGAAATAGCTTTCGGGCGTAATCGAAGAGGGCGGACTAATGTCTAACCGATCCTCGCATGCGCTAAAGAGCAGTAAACCAATGATAAGTGTATAGGCTATATTATTAATTTTCATGATTCAATATTTTAAAAAGTTATCATTACACCACCCGAATAGATCTTTGATAATGGATAGACGTTTCCTCCATATCCTCCATCAATGGTCTCGGGATCAAACATGGGTGCCAACTTTGTAAAAGTCAGGATGTTCTCCGCTGAAACATAAATTCTAAACTTGCTGATTGCTGCCCGTTGAGTCAGTTGAACTGGAATAGTGTAACCTAGCTGAACATTCTTTAAACGCAGATAAGAGGCATCCTGCAGATATGCTGTTTGTGTATTATGATTCTTGTTTCCACTTCCGCCGAAAGCAGGTCTGGGGTAATAAGAATCCAGGTTTACACCTTTTGGATGATTCGGATCATTTCTGAAATAATCACTATGCTCTGCTATCGCCACAGTTTCCCATATACTTCCATGAACACCCCAGAAATAGTTGCTACCCTGGAAATAATCACGTTTCATGATCCCCTGAAAGAATGCTTTAAAATCAAATCCTTTCCAATCCGCACCAAGATTTAACCCAAGGGAATATCGGGGGGTTGAATTTCCAATGATGCTCAAATCGCCGTGATCATCTTCTGTATTGGATCCATTGTCAATTTTACCATCCCCATTCGCATCTTCGTACATAATATCTCCTGCATCCCAATTTGCACCTAAGGCATTTTGTCCGCCATTGGTAAGGCCATTTAGGTGCGCATCCATTTCCTCTGTTGTCTGTGCAATGCCTATCGTAGTATATCCCCAGATTTCACCTACCGTTTGTCCTTGTCGGTATTGATTCAGATTGCCGGTTGGATTAGGATAGTTGAGGATCTCTGATTGAGAATCAAAAAGCAGCAGTCTTACATCATATCTCAGGTCATTATCCAGTTGATCCTGCCAGGCCACATTTAACTCAAAACCATAGGTCTTTAAATCGGTATTATTGGTTCTGGGTACTGCAGTTCCAAGAATATCCGGAAGCTCAGGAGCCGGACCTATCATGTCATTGGTGTATCGAATGAAGTAATCCAGGGAAGCGGTCAACCTGTTTTGGAACAGCCCCATATCAAGTCCAAAGTTGTAGGATTCAACACTTTCCCATCCCAGGGTAGAGCTAATCAAACCGGGAGCAGATGCTGTGTTGGTTCGAGCACCATTCACTAACCAGGAACCGTTTGCAATACCTACCGGCATGGTCACGTAGGTAGGGTAATAATTACTGGTATTCTGATTTCCAAGCACACCATAAGAAGCTCTGAATTTCAGATCGTTTACAGTATTTTCCAGTGGTTGCCAGAAATTCTCTCTGGCCACATTCCAGCCTAATGAGAAGGAAGGAAATAAGTTCCATCGCTTATCTTCTCTGAATCGGGAAGTACCATCATACCGGAAATTCAATTCTGCCAGGTATTTACCCTCCCCAAAATCATAGTTGATTCTGCTGAAGTAGCCTGCAGTCGCCCATTCATTTCTGGTTCCCCCAACTGAAGGCGTCAATGGGTTTCCATTGATATCTGTGCCAGAAGTGAGATTTAAAACCGGGAGATTGGAAACAATGAGCCCGTCCCTGCTGACTGTCGTCCACCGGTCTGAATAGTATTCATGTTGTGAACCTACCAGTACTTTCAGAAAATGATTCCCGAATGACTTGCTGTATTCTGTGTAAACATTTGGATTGATGAAATTGACTCTCGAAGATGATTCGGTAACACTTGAGTTTGGCAAAATCACCACCGGATTACCACTCACATCACGGTTGTACAGAACTTTTTGATACCAGTTATTAAAAGAATCGGTGATTTGTGCATTCAGTTGACCAAATACCTTCCATCCTTTAATTGGCTCCAGTGTAAGCTTCACCTGGTGATAAGTCCAATCTTCCTGTTCATTGTTTCTACCACCATCAACCATTCCAACTGTAAAATCGTACTGCCCTAGTTGCTGCCAGTAGTATCCATTGTTGTCAAAAACCGGTAAGGTCGGCCAACCGCGACGTCCCAGGTGCCTGTTGATATTAAAAGCTTTTGAATACCAGGTAGGCTCATCTACATTTTGTCTGCCCCATCGTCCACTGTAATCGATTGTGGCCCAGTCAGTCATTTTAGCTTCAACTTTGGCAATCACATTATACCTGTTATAGTCATCATAGCTTAATTCCAGGAGTCCATTTTGATGCAGATAACTCGCAGATAAAAAGTATTTTACATCACTTGTTCCTCCACGGACACTGATGGCATGATCAGTTGATGGCGCTCCGTCTTTCCACATCACGTCAAACCAGTCAGTATTGCCATAGGGATCAAAATCATAGCCCCATTGGGTTGGGTTTGAGGGATTGGGAATTAACGCATCAGTCGTTCTTCCTTCCAGATGATCAAGTATTCTATCCAGTCTGTCCTGGGTGAACCTGGCGCCCTGGCCAGTGTTGAAGGATGCATCATTGATCATCAGGGCAAAGGTGTAAGAGTCCATTCCCTCAGGCTGCTGAATCGGACTATTCCACCTGAAGTTGTTGGAGTATGTGATCACAGGTTTCCCAGCAGATCCCTTCTTGGTTGTAATGAGAATTACTCCAAAAGGAGCTCGTGAACCATAAATGGATGAAGCTGCAGCATCTTTCAACACAGAAATACTCTCTATATCCTGAGGGGTCAGGGTATTGATATCTCCCTGCATTCCATCAATTAAAATGAGTGGAGAACCCGAAGATCCCTGACCAATAGTGGTCAGACCTCTGATATTGTAGCTGGGTGTATTGTTGAGATTTCCACCGGCACTTTGCGTGATATTCAACCCTGGTACCAATCCCTGTAGAGCCTGTCCTACATTTCTCACCGGTCGAGCCTCCAAATCCCTGGTGTTTACGGTGGATACTGCACCAGTAAGGTTTTCTTTCTTCTGGGTTCCAAAGCCGACAACTACCACCTCTTGCAGGCTTTCTATATCAGGAATCATGGATAAGTTCAATGTTGTGCGACCTTCCAGAAGTACCTCCATCGCCTCATACCCAACAAAAGAAACTACCAGGACCGCGTTTTCCGAAGATGCATTCAACGAAAAGCGACCCTCTGAATCAGTAATGGTACCTATGGTCGTTTCCTTTTCCTGGATGGTAGCACCGGGTAGAGGTTCACCATTTTCGTCGGTAATGGTCCCAGACACTGAAACCTGAGCAGATAGTTCTTCATCCACCAACGGAATTTCTGTTCCATGATCCATCACTTTTACTGTGATGTCTTCATTGATGCGGCGGAAGGAAAGACCTGCCTGGACTGAAAGCTCATTGAGGAGTTGCTCCATTGTCCAGCTGCCTGATTTGATATGTATCGGTTTAGACCTGATATCCTTTCTTGTATAAGAAAAGCCAAATTGATTGGTCTCTTCGATCACCTGGATCAACGCAATGAGGTCATTGTGGTCCTGGGTCAGGACAACCTCAATTTCATTCAAATGCTTCCTCTGTCCGATGGTTTCATTCGCGAGCACCATCGAAACAGAATAGCAAATTACAAACGCATAAATCATCAATTGTGACATGCGAATTACAATTTTTGGTAATTTTACATTCATCTAGTTTCTATTTTTAATAATGGAACTTTGAAAAGTCGAGGCCTTTTTCCAGAAGCATCCTCGGCTTTTCTCATTTTTGGGTTGTAGTCTTTATTTTCTGGTCATAATGGTGATTGTTTTGTTTTCTATTTGATAGTCAAACTCATAAGCATATGACAAACTTTCCATCACTGACTTAAGTGTTGGATCCTTGTACCGGGTGGTAAACTTCCTTTTCTTGTCCAGCGAACTTCTCACATCAAACTGCACATCAAACCATCTGGATACTTCATCCATGATCTGTTCAATGTTATAATCTTTCAATATCAGTTCACGGTCCATCCACCCAAATACCAGGGCGTTTTCTTCTATAACTTCTTTGGTAATTTTATGGGTAGCCAAAGAATAATCCGCAAGGTCTCTTTGAGCAAGGATTACTTCTTCTTTACCATCTTCCGTTGAGACCATTACCCTTCCTGTTTTCACCCCCACGAGCACATTGGCTTCATTGCCATAAGACCTTACATTGAAAGATGTGCCCAACACACTCACATTGATCTTGTTTGTCTTGATCAGAAAGGGTCGTGTTTCATCCCGCTCCACTTCAAAAAAGGCTTCTCCTATAAGTGCTACCTCCCTTCGTTCCAGAGAAAACTGCTTAGGGAAAACTAGTTTACTGCCGGCGTTGAGCTTAACCAGGGTGCCATCCGGAAGCTTGAATGACAATTGCTGACCAAATGCGGTTTCCTTTTCTATTTGATTTATTGGCTCCTGCTGGGAAGCCTTTGAAGGTTGATCCACCTGTCCGTCATTGAGTATAAGGTACATAGCCGCACCAAAAACCATCACAAAAACAGCTGCTACCCGGATGATATACCTAAGCTTTTGGTTAAAGTTCAGTTTTGTTTTTTGGTCCTTCTGATTGATTACCCTGGAAAACACCTGTTCTTTAATGGTGGCTAGCTCACCATCCTGATGACTTAGGTGTGCCACGATATTTTCAAACTCAATTCTATTCTTTACATCCTTTCTTAGCCAGGATTCAAGATTTTGAGTTTCCTCCTTTGTGAGGGTGTTATTCAGGTACTTACTAATCAATTGGTCCATATCGAAATACTTGCCGATATGTATAAGAGTAACCTGAGACAGTCAACTCCCGATATTTTTAAAATATTTATAATATAATCAATAAATCAATTCATTTATTGAATACACTGATGAAGTAAGGTCCTTTTAATGAAAATATTCAAACAAACAGTATTGATCCAGAGATCAGCAACCACGAGATTACCCGGGTGATACGCATTAAAGAGTTGTCAGGGTTTGCATCCTCGATGTATTGACTGATGCCCTCCCGGACTTTATTGAGAATCAGGTTCATCTGGTTGGATACCGTTTTTTCAGCAATTCCCAATTCAATAGAGATATCTTTATGAGACAGGCCCCTGTTCTTTACCAGATCATATATGATAGCAGCCTGAGGACTTAGCTTTTTTAATATCCCATCTACCACACCTTTGAGTTCACTACCAATCAATAATTTTTCTGGGTCTATGGAATCTGAAATTTGGAGCGCTTCATCATAAGTTGAGTAAGTGAATTTACCCGGATCCCTGGAAGCCATTCGGATTGCAAGGTGTTTTACAGACACAAAGAGATAAGACTCCACATCTTTGATATCGTCATAGTGTGGACGCTTATTCCAGATCTGAAGAAACACCTCCTCTACTACGTCTTCTGCTATGGGCTTTTGCTTGGTGATGGAAAAAGCATACAGGTAAAGTCGCTCGAAATGTCGGGTATAAATATCCTCAAACCAACTCTTGAAGCTGCTCTGACCTGAGATACTTAATATTTTCCCGGATTTAGCCAATCTGTTTGATGAATAGTCAATAATCCATTGATAAAGACTAGCTAATTAACAAATTAATAAAATGGAATGCAAGAGGTAATGAGGGGAGCTTGAATTCTACTTCTTCCATTCCTGGCTTTTCACCGTAACGGCAACATCCCAAGGCTGAGGTCCCAGAGGGTTGTATTTAGGATCATGATCCTGAGTCGGGAATGTCTCCACTACTTTCATAAATTTCTTTATTGCTTCCTGATGTTGACTCTCGTCACTTGCTATCAGATTTACCGATTCAAAAGGGTCCTCTTTCAGATAAAACAGCTTTTCAGGCTTCCTTTCTGTGGATACATAAAGCTTATATTCCTTATCCCTTAACACACGATCCCGAAACCTGTATTGATTCTCAACTCCTTTCTCCGACAAGGCAGCATTATTTCCACCTCCCATCGACATGATCCAGTCTCTCGATGAATCCATAGATTTTCCGGTAAAGACATCCGCGATTGACACTCCATCAAAGATATGTCCTTCGGGAAGTATGCCTCCGGCTAACTGAGTAAATGTTGGCAGCAGGTCGGTCAGGTCACTCAAAGCATCAGTAACCTTTCCTTCAGGCACTATCCCAGGGCAATTGACTATAAAAGGCATGGCTGTACCGCTCTCCGTGGTATTAGCTTTGGCTCCAGGAACCTCACGACCATTTATGGATCCTGTAATTCCCTTAGCTGTACCATTATCCGTTGTGAGTACTATTATGGTATTGTCTCTCAATCCTTCTGCTTCCAAAGAAGCCACCAGTTTACCCACGATCAAATCCATATACTTCACCATGGCTTTGTGTTTTGGATACATCCCGTCAGCCTCAGGATCCGCCGGTGTAGGCACTAACGGGGTATGGGTCAGGCACATGGCATAGTACATAAACATTGGATCTTCCTTATTCTTTTTCATGAAATCGATCAAAAAATCAGTCATGAGATCCTCTCCAAATTCTCCCGGGTATGTTTTACTACCTTCTTTCGTAAAAAGGTAAGGGTCCCAGTAACGCTCAGCACTGGGCGGATTTCCCGTTTCATATCCAGTCCACATACACCAGTCATCAAACCCATGATTTTTCATGGCATCGGGCTGCACCCTAAAATCATTTACCTGCCACTTCCCAACAGCCGCTGTCTTGTAGCCCGCATCTTGTATAACTCTTCCTAATCCCGGATTCACCCTCCAGTCATAATGAGCTCCCCCTCCCCAACGGGGAACGTCCCAGTGATTGACCCAACCATGTCGAAACGGATATTGACCTGTAAACAAACTCAACCTGGAAGGCGTACACTGTGGATTTACATAGAAATTTTCAAACTTCAGTCCAGTCTTTGCCAGCAGATCCACGTTGGGTGTTTCAATGCTATCAGATCCATACGAACTGATCCACTCTTTTCCCAGGTCGTCTACGAAGATCAGGAGGATGTTAGGTTTTTGGGGTAATTCATTTTGGTGACCACAAGTAGTTAAAATCACTAACAATCCTGTGAAAGAAAGTATTTTGGAGATTAATTTCATTTAGACAAATGTATAAATGATCTCCGTTACAAAGGTTGTACAACCACTTTGGATTCAGATGGAAATTCTTCCGGGACCTTATATGAGGTCTTCCCTTTGGCGAGCCATTCTGTAGCTCTAATCAACGAGGTCTGAAAACCCACACATCTGTAGCCTGGAGGATATACATCACCTTCCCAAAGATGACCCATACTGGAGTTGTACACCCTGCCTTTCCCGTGGTCGACCACCCATTCAACCGGCCAGTTCATATCTGTCTCCTCATGGTAGGCATAGGATAAAATGGTCATATTTTTGGCCGGTCCTCTCGGGTATTCATACAACTCCATGTTTGGAGTCATCCAGGCATCGGGAAAACCCTGATTTATGGGATGATCCGTCAGCTTATAAATGGTCTCATCCGTTCTGGGGCCATGTGTCGAGGATTTACCTTCTCCAACCGGAATCCGGATCAAAGCTCCGTCAGTTCCAATTTGTATGGCAGGCCAATCATCTTTGGATCTCCACCCCAGACCAATCATCATATTATATTCTTCCCAATGTGGAAAAGCATTGTTGGCAGAATGGAGGATATACAATCCACCACCTCCCTCTACATATTCTTCTAGCTCTTGCTCAACCTGTCGTGGCCACTTCAACGCTTTGTTGTGAACATTGTTCGTATTCTGAATGACAACATCATATGATGAAAACTTAGGCAGCCAACTTGCAAGCTTCATACTATCCTCAACTGGAATGGTAGAAACATCAATGGAAAATAATCCGGATTCTTCCAGGATAGACCTGACAACCAGGGTTGTCTGTTTCCAATCATGATTGCTGAAACCATCAACGATTAGAACCCTTTTTTTATTTGCCAGGGAGTTGGTATCACAACTCAGGGTAATGGCGCATAAAAAGATAAAATGAATAATTTTGAGAATGAACCTCATTTTGTCAATGCCTCTAAAACACTTGTAGCTATTTGATCAGACATCAATTGATACCCTTTCTGGTTCCAATGAAACCTATCTAAACGTGCCAGTTCCAATTTATCAACCATCAAGTTATACAAATCATTAACAGGGATTTCGTTTTCTTGCATCACTTGTTGCGCCAGCTGATTTCGTTTAACTATGATAGGATTAATTTCCTCATTTAGTATCGCGTTATCAAGTTCGGTAACTGGTGTAGTACTGGCCCAGATAATAGATGCCTGAGGCGCATGAACCCTAATGGTTTGCAGGTACTTTTCTAACAAAGGCACATATTGTCCTGTTGGAATTCTTCCTTCCTGCCATCCATGTAACCCAATATTGAAGTGAACCACATCATACGCTTTATACGAAACTTTTTCGGTCAGTTCATCCAATAAAGTTGGACTATTTAGATGCATTCCAGTGACCCAATAATCGATTGTAGCTACAGAATCCAATTTATCAATCACATCCTGATGGTATCCTTTCAAAATGGAGTCTCCAATGAGCAAAATGAAGATTGAATCACCTTTGGATTTACTGGTGAAAAAATCCCACGAACCTCCATCTGCATGAAGACCCTGTTTTTCATCTTCAGCTCTATCATTTACTTGATTGTTTTGAGAAAATGCGGTAAAAGAATATAGGATTATACATATCAAAAAAATAGACTTTGTCCGCCACATAAATTTGTAATTATTGTTCTAAAATAATCCACCTATTTCAAATCAACCAGGTCGGAATCAATTGTAAACTTACCTTCACCCGTTTTAACTACTGCTTTAAAATCTTCCGATATTACCACATTATTAGAAGTATTGAGAATAATTTCCTTCCCCGGAACCTGGTTTTCCAGAAACACCATTTCCCCCTTCTTATTTAGTGTATTTCCATAAAAGTTTACGTAAGACTTTCCATAGTCAGGGACATACCCTTTCTTCCCATGAAAGAGTATCCCGGAATTTCTTAAGCTACAATTGGTGATGGTAAACACATCTACCGGAGTATTTACTTTGACAAAAGGCAATTCTCCCTCATGTAAAACATTTACATTATCAAACAACAGTTTTTTCTGCTGGGGGATCTCCGCACCCGGATAATAAGACCGGCTCCAGCTACTGTTATCAAAATGAATAGAAAATGTGCTGCGTGGCTTTTCGAGGAAAATATCCCTGAAGACTACATTTCTCACGCCAGCAGTATATTGAACATCATCCTGCATCATCACCCACTTGATGCCATCCAAAATCACTGTCCCTTCTTCATGAGTGGGGCGGGTTTTGGTTACATAGACCTTTTTATCCGGCTTGCCATTTGCCATTCCATCCACACGATAGATCTTTCCATTTGACACCACCGCATCTGCATTTTGCAGTTCAAGTCCCTCCTCCCAGTCAATCCAGCCTCCCGCAAGAATTCTACAGAAGTATCCGACAAGCGGCTGCCCTTCCAGGCTTAAGTCATGACAATTTTCAATTACTCCATTTTCAATCCAACCCACTTCAGGATTGGAAGTGGCATAGTCGTGTGCATTTAGTGCCAGGGCATCATCCAGGGTCTTGAAAGTGGCATTAGAGATTCTAAATCGATTGCCTCTTCCCAGATGGATCCCATCTTTGTCACCTACCAGAATCGTATCATCAATGAGCAGATCCTCGAACGTACACACGTGAATACTAAATTGTACCCCTTCAATGTCATAACATCTGAAACCTTCGATTCTCAGATCTTTTACATAGAAAAAGGCAAGCTGTCCTCTCAAACCAAAGACCTCATTGTAACGCTTAACAACACCATTTACGCTGATGTGCAGACCTTTTACTGCAATGTGCTCGTCCCATGTTCTGGTCAAAGCACCTTTATTGAGAAGTACATGGGAAAACTCCCCTACCTCATCCACTTTTTTCAGGATCACTCCTTTGGTAAATTCGATTGATGTATTACTTCCTATATAGGATGTTCCAGCTACTTTGTAGGTTCCTGGTTGACTCACGATAATATTGCCACCCTGATCCAGGGCCTTTTGTAGGGCTTCAACATTTTGGACTCCGGTAGCATCAGGTGAAAAGCCAAAGTCTACAGGATCGGTGAAACCTTCTGCCTCTACTGAAGCAGTCAAAGCAAAAAATATAGCACTAGCGATAAGTAATCTAAGAATCATAGAATAGTGTGTATTAGTATACCAGAACGTGTGGTATTGGTGAAAGAAAAAGTCCACCTCACATGGACGTGAGGTGGACTAAAAATTTAATTGTATCCGTTGTTTTGCTCCAGCAATACACCGGTACTCAGGTCTATTTCACCTTGAGGTATTGGCCAGAGATTGTTATGTTCGGAAATGGTAGGACCAGCCCATGGATTGAGATCCCTAGTCCGCTCATACTGAAGTCCGAGACGTTGCAGCGTAAGGGTTCTGAACTCTTCCATTGTCAACTCTCTTGCACGCTCATCCAGAATATAGTTGATATCCACATCACCTGGTAATACAGGATCAGCCCCTGCTCTGCTGCGTACCACATTAATATCTGCAGCTGCATTGTCGGGATCATTGGCCCCCAGGTACGCTTCGGCACGAAGAAGATATGTCTCTGCGAGGCGCATCACATAATTGTCTCTCCAGATCCGACCAGTATTGATAACACCATCAGGGTGCCTGAAAGGCGTGGTGTTTTTCATGAAATATGGAAACCAATAGCGAGGTGCCTGACTTTGTACAGTTGCAACGTCCACTACCTGACCAAAGTAAGCTGAGCTTGGATTGTTGTAAATAAAATCACCTCGTTCAAACCGATGAATGTTGTTGGTAGAATTTCGCATATCGGTATCGTAGTTGCCATCCTGATCAATATCCCAGATATCGTAGGCTACATAGTCTGTGAGTGTACACCAGCCAACTGGTCGTCCATACTGATCACTTAATTCAAAGCCATTTGCTCCATCCGGATCTTTTAGGGAATGGTATCTAGACCCCCATGCTCTCTCCATCGTAAGCCCCCGAGCTCCGGTTTCAAGTCCTCCTCCGGGTGTCTCATATTCAATCTGCACTGCCCAAATGGTTTCAGTGTTTCCACTGGACCTGTTCTGATTTCCAATTCTAAACAAGTCCCAATATACATCTCCGGTTTCGGTAGCTCTTGACCCGAATCGGGTGGTCATCAAGGCATAGTTGGGATCATCGATCACTACAGTAGCAGCATCTATTGCATCCTGCCATTGTTCTGTAGCTACATATGCTTCTGTTAACAGGTGATAAGCAGCAGCCTTTGTGATCCTACCTGCCATGATTTCCTCATCTCTCAGATCAGGAATTGCAGCATTCAAATCGTCAATGATTTGCTGGTAGACATCTGATTTAGAAGAGCGTGGAATATTATTCACAATGGACTGGATCTCAGTTTCTATGATCGGTACACCTCCAAAAAGCTGGACCAGTACCCGATATGCATAAGCCCTGAAAAACATAGCTTCAGCCCGTAACTCAGCCTTTTGAGTATCATAATCCCACACAATATCCGGGTTTTCAGACCGATTCAGGATAACATTCGCGTTTTTTATGATGCCATACATTCTGCTCCAATAATTGTTTGACAAGCCATCGGTTGAAGTCAGAGCAGTATAGTTCATCCTTGCTCCATTCACAAAATTCTCTCCGAAACCTGCAAAGTCAGACCCTAACCCCAGTAAAACATGGGGATTTGTTCCATCGGAAGCTGTCCAGATATCTCTAACCTCTTTGTGAAGATTAGTCACTGCAAATTCGAATCCCACCGGTTCCAAAAAAGCATTGCTTGATGTCAGGAAGTCCTGTGGAACTTCTTCAAGGAATTCATCAGAACACGCTGTCAGGATACTCAAAGCAACCATCCCAACAAATATTTTATTGATTATATAATTCTTCATTTCATTAAAGTTTTTCATGTCCAACCCTATTAAAATCCGATTTCAACACCTACGATATAAGATCTCATGATGGGCTTTCCACTTAATGTGGAACCCAGCTCAGGATCATAGCCGGTCCATTTGGTCCAGGTTGCAAGATTCTTACCACTCGCATATACTCTCAACCTGTTTAGCTTCAGCTTATCAGCAAAACCTAATTTGGACATATCATAGGCCAGGGTTACATCCTGCAATCGGACAAAACTTCGACTTTGATCAAACCTGTGTCTGAACGCAGGATTATAATCTATCCTTGGATAGTCATTGGTTGGATTACTGGCTGTCCAGTATGGGATATTGATCATATTCGCCCTATCAGGGAAATAAGTGTTAGGGTTCAGCATCCTGTTGTCAGCCATGTACCAGTAATTACCACCACCCTGAATGGAATTGATAAAGGCCGATAATGTGAATTGTTTGTATGTAAGGTTGTTTGTGATCCCAAAACGATAATTCGGGTTTTCATTACCATAAATAGTCCTGTCGTCATTGGAGATACCATCTACACCATCTGTATCGATGATCTCAAAATCACCCGCCTTAAATCCGGTTGGGATGTCAGTATCATCTAATTGATAGATCCTTCCAATTTTGAAATTATAAATGGATCCTAAGGATTCCCCGATGAACCAACCTCTGCTCACATCATCATCTTCTACACCATCGCCATCGGCATCCTCTCCGTATAGCGAAACGATCTCATTTCTATTAAGAGAAAAGGTAAATCCGGTTTCCCATTTCAAATCACCTATTTCCAGGTTGACAGAGTTGAGGTATACTTCAAATCCATTGTTCTTGATCTCACCCAGGTTTGTCCAGATACTGGAATAACCCGTATATCTAAGTAAAGACCTTTGAACAAGCAAATCATTGGTTTTAGAGATGTAATAGTCTATATCACCTGAGAGTCTACCATTGAAAACATCAAAGTTTATACCGAAGTTTGTGGATTTGGTTGTCTCCCATTTCAGGTTCGGATTTGAAATAGAATTGGTCTCAATACCAATGGCAGTTGATCCACCGTCTCCAAAAACATATTGTGAAGTACCCACCGTTGCCAGGCTACTATAAGAGCCTAATCCCTGGTTTCCATTTTCACCATAGGATAATCTCAGCTTCAAAAAGTCAAGCCATGAAGCACCGCTCAGAAAACTCTCTTCTGAAAGCACCCAGGCTAAAGAGGCGGAGAAGAAATTTGCATACTTGTTATTTGCTGCAAAGCCCGAGAATCCATCTCTCCTAAAGGTCCCGGTAACCAAATACCTGTTATCGTAACCATAGTTGATACGGGTCATAAAACCTTCACTGGAATTGTCATTTGCTCCTGAGTTTACTGTTTGAATTTCTCCAAGCTCCAAAGCGTCGAATCCTAACAATGGATTGGCAAATCCCGTTGCATTGGCATCAGTACTCTCTGCATAATAGTGATCTCTTGTATAAACTACAGTAGCCGCTATCTTATGTGCATTAAACGTTTTGGAATAATCCAAAATGTTATTCATCAGCCAGCTATCACTGAAGTCATTTGACTTATAAGCCTGGCCATTGGCATTAATTCCACCTGTTGTTTCAATGTTAAAATTTGATTGTCTTGAAAAATACAGGGTTCTTGAATAGCTGTGCTTAAATGTAAGTCCTTCAACAGGGAACTTAATATCTATATTGAATACACCAAACAGGTTGTCCTGGATATTGACATTTTCAGGAAGTGCACTGAGCAATGGATTGGCGATCAATTGATCTGTTCCCGGGAATAACTCATATTCAGTAGGATTATCTACCTGGTAAACAATTCCCAATGGGCTTGATAATACACTATTTCCGAAACCCACAGCATTTCCGGAATAATCCCTATGAGAGAATGAAGTATTGAATCCTACGGTAAGCCAATCAGTGATCTCATTGGAAAAATTAGCTCTCAGTGTGGTCCTTTTAAAGTCATCTCCTACAATGATACCTTCCTGATCCGTGTAAGTGCCAGAAAAATAATACCTGGTTTTATTGGTCCTGCCACTGATCCCAACTTCATAATTACTGATGGGTGCTGTTCTAAGTAATAGATCATACCAGTCGACATCTGTACCATTCAAATAATTGTCTACTTCAGTAGGCTGAAGGTAGTTGACCAGATCATTTGGATCAGCAACCTGGCCTGAGGCTTCTCTGTAATCCAGCACCTTCTGAGCATATTGCTCTCCATTCATCAGTTCCAGTAAGTGAGAAGCTTCCTGAATACCTGTATACATATTGAAAGAAATGTCAGGTTTTCCTTCTGTATTCTTACCAGATTTAGTTGTTATCAGCACCACACCATTTGCTGCCCTGGAACCATAAACTGCTGCAGCACTGGCATCTTTCAGGAAGTCAATGTTTTTGATATCGGTCGTTGCAAAATCCAGGATTGATCCTGAATAAATCACTCCGTCAACGACTATCAGGGGATTATTATTTGCCGATAAGGAGTTTTGACCACGAATGGAGATGGAAGGATTTTGCCCTGCATCACTCACCGCGCCAATGTTGATTCCTGGCACTTTACCCTGTACAGCTTGCAGTATACTTGTGTTCGGAGCAATGTTTGCATCTTCAAAATCAACAGAAACAATAGCTCCCGTTACGTCTTTTTTGGTGGTGGTTCCATATCCAACTACAACCACTTCTTCAAGACTAGCAAAATCAGGCTTCATGGAAATCTCCAGAGATGTTCGCCCGTTTAGTTGAATCTCCTGTGAAACATATCCAACAAAAGACACCAACAGAGATGCATTATCATTCACATTGAGACTGAAATTTCCATCAATATCAGTGATTGTACCATTTGCGGTTCCTTTCTCTACAATAGAGGCACCGGGGAGCGCTTCACCATTTTCATCAGTGATGGTTCCTGAAACTGAAATATCCTGCATCAGTCTGTCTTCAACCAGTGGGACGGGTGCTTCAGCATCAATCTCTTTTAGCACAATCGTCTCATTTACTCGTCTGATATTCACTCTGGCCTGTACTGAAAGCTCGTTCAAAAGCTCCATCATATTGACATAGGGCCTATCGAGTGTAATTACCGTTTTCCCAATCCTATTTTTGGAATACACAAAGGTAAACACCCCCTCCTCCTCGATCCTGGAAACCAGGTGTTTAAGTGTGGTGCTTTCAGGAAGCGTAACATTTAAATCTATCTCACTCAGTTTTTTTCGCTGAGCGGTAGCATCATCAGCTAATGCCAGAGAAATACTCTGACAAATGATCATCGCACATATAGATAGCTTGGACATGCGAATTAAAAATTTGCGTAATTTTACTGTCATAAGGTTAATCGTTTAGTTATTGATCTTATTCCGGGGAGTTGAGAACTTTCCCCAAAGCCCTCTCAACTCTCCTTTTTTTTATGATATGCTCATTTCATTATTTCAACTTTTTTGTTTTCAATTTTATATTGGAAACCATAGGCAAACGCCAGACTTTCCATCACTTCTTCAAGTGTTGGATTTTTAAACTTTGCTCTAAAGAAACTGTCTGAGGTCACTCCACTTTCGATTTTAATGTCTACATCAAACCAGTTAGTTACAGTTTTTAAAGCCACGTTCATCCCAAGATTGTCAAATGACAGGTAGTTATCTGTCCAGTCAAAGTCCATATCATCCTGACCTATCAGTTCTTCATTCATGGATCTGTTTTCCTTATTGACTCTAACCCTCTGATTTTTTTCCAAAACAGTTTTAGAGCCGCTCGATAAGTCTGTTACGGCAACTTTACCGCTCAGCACAGAAACAATCGCTTCCGAGCTCCTATTGGTGTTGATATTGAATGAAGTACCCAGTACCTCTACCTCCAGCCCATCAAAATCAATATTGAAGGGACGGGATTTATCTCTGACCACATCAAAAAAGGCTTCCCCTTTCAGACTCACATCACGGCTGCTGCCCTGGAAATCCTCCGAATAGGTCACGGATGATCCTGCATTCAGCTTAACCAAAGTTCCGTCCGGAAGCTTCAAGGTTAGCTTTTGCCCTCGCAAAGCCTGCTTAGTGATAATCTCAGGTGCTGAAATGGCAGATTGCTGAGGTTGTGAGTCAACCAGAGAATTAACCGTGAAACCAATTCCAATTGCCAGGATCAATATGGCTGCTATTTTATAAGCAATTGCAATATAGTTTCTTTTTCTTCTGACAGGATCTATGATTTTAAGGGAAGCCTCCTGATTAATATTCAGTTTTTTCCAGACTTTGTATTTGGACAGATCTACTTCGACCCTTGATAAATCATGATGGTTGACATAGTTTTTGAAGAACCGAACATGTTCTTCATCTTCGTCAAGCCACTTTTTAAGGTCGACAGCTTCACTTTTGGTGAGATTTTTATCGATGAATTTGGTAATGAGATCTTCCATTCAACTGTGTGTTCATCTAAATAGATCAAAAGAACCACATTTCAGGAACCAACACCTTAAATATTTATAATATTATCAGGAAAAAAGCTCCATTATTCAAAACAACACCAGCAAAGAAGGTGTGTTATTGAAAATATAAAAATGAAATTGAAGATATAGGAATGAGGATAGCACCCATCTTTGAGATATAAAAGTAAGCGTCCCCCTTTTGGAAATATTGATTGAGGGCAGACCTGAAGTGATTTTGTACTTTCCTGAGGTGCTTGTTAACGGCTCTTGTTGTAATCCCCAACTCTTTCGCAATCTCTTCCTTATCCAGTCCTTTGTTTCGGGTCATGTCGTAGACCAGCTTGCCATGAGGAGTGAGCTCGTGGTAAAGGTTCTCAATTACCTTTTCAAGTTCATTTCCTTCAAGGATCAACTCAGGGTCGGTATTGCTTAAAAGTATATCCTGGCTATACAATTCTGAGGTGCCAGAACTCTTCTTTTTTTCCAGCTTTTGAAGACTTAGGTTCTTAACTGAGCGCAGCATATAAGCACGAATATTGTTGATCTCATGCAGTTGATCTCGCTTCAGCCAAAGGCTTTCAAACACATCTGCCACGATGTCTTCAGCCATACTCTTTTCCCGAACAAGGGAATAGCCGTATCGGTAGAGCTTATCAAAATGCTCGTTGTAGATGGCCTCAAATAATGCAGACAGGTCGGATGGTTTGGACACTAGTTTTTAGTTTTTCAACTAAGAAAGTACGTTTAAACAACCTTAATTTTAGACAAATTAAAAAAAAGGCCCAATTTTTAAGAGAATTAAATTTAACCCCATATTCTTTGTGAGTGATGGTTTGGGTTGTCTCTTAAACTGGCTAAAAAGTAGATTAAATTGCTCAGGTAAATGTTTAGATCAATTATTCTCTGTGATGATCTTCACCCAATCTCTGGGCAGCTCCAAAATCTGATAATACTCATTCAGAATTCCTGCTAAATCAGCATAGTCGATGTCCTGAACAGGGAGTTTTTTATCTACCGCAAATGCAGCCGCAGCTCCGGAGCTCTGACCAAGTACCATGAAAGTCGGGAGAATTCGAACACTACCATAGCCCACATAGCTGGACGAAACACATGTAGGCGTGATGAGGTTTGTGCACTCCTTCGCTTTGGGTACCAGTGCCTGATATGAGATTTTAAATGGTTTCCAGGAACCATCATTTTCCACGTGGGTGAAACCCTCATCATAGGCATAGCCATCCTTGACAATCCTCCTGGCATGATGCATATCGGGAGGCCACCAGGCAATGGCTACCTGATCAGTTACCGTATCCGGAACATCAAACCTGGCATTGTGTTCTGTAATCACATAATCTGATACCATTCTTCTGGCACTTCTGATATAAAGTCTTCGTGGCCAATTGCCATTGTCCTGAAATTCATCTTTGGGTAGTCCCCAGCCCAGCCAGTTGGACCGGGTGAGGCTATCTACTGCCGGGTCATTCTGTAAAAAATAGATCAAGCCTAAAGAGAAATTACGGTGATACTCGACAACACTGTCCTGTACCTCATACGTACCAGTAGGATACATCCAGTTTTCACCGTATAAGTTAGCAGATAGGTCATGCCAGCTACCAAGGTCAGTCTTGCCATTATGCCTGTTGGCTACTGGTTTAAATAACTGTCCCCCGACACCTAAGTATCTCCGATAGATCTCGTAAGTGTCAGGGTTATAGTTATTGGGTTTCTCAATGGGTATTACATTTTCAGGATCTTTGGTCAAAACCATTCTAAAACAGAATCCCATAATGTATTTACTGGGTGCTCCATGTTCACCCAGCTCGCCTTCCTGGATCGTGGGAATTAAACCACTTGTCGGGTCACCGGGAATGATATAGGGATCTACATCGACCGTAAATTGTTTGAAGTCATTCACGCCCTGAATACCATTTAAGCTTTCACCAAACTTTTCATTCCCCTCCCTGATCGTTTCTGTTGTGACACCGGCAAAGTGTAATAAATGACCTTCTACCGAAGCATCAATGAACACACTGGCTTTGATATTTATTCCATTATCCAGGTTGACTTCCCGAATCTTATTGCCTTCCATCATCACCCCACCCGATTCTTTGATCCTGGCTTTTCGAATCATACGGATATTAGGTTCACTGGCAATTAAGCTATCGATCACACTTTCTGCTACAGACGGCTCGTACTTTGAAAACCAGGAGGGATCGCTAAACCTGGGTTTTAAACCGTAACGCCCCTCAACAGCTGTATAGAATTCCGATGCAATCCCTCCTATCACATGGGCATTCCCAAAACGGAGATCATGCCCAATCCCTTCTACAGCCATCCCTCCCGGGTGGCCAGTGGGTTCTATCAGGACAACCTGTTTGCCCAGCCGTGCAGCCTGAATGGCAGCAGTAAATCCAGCTTCACTTCCTCCTAAAATACAGATGTCTGTTTTTATGGTTCCCGGGTCTGTAGTACTACAACCAAGAACGAAAAAAAGCAATAGGACTTTACGGAAAGTGTATTTCATTACCAGGTAAAGGTGTTTTATTTATATACAAGCTTTGTGGTGGCCTTCACATTACTATCGGTTGTAAACCTAATCCATCTCGCCTGAAAATCAGCTGGAAATTGGTGCGTAAACGTTTCGCCAGGTGCAACGGAAACCTGATCATACACCATCCAGGGGCCATGGCCTACCGGCTCTACTTCAATGCTGAAGTTAACTGGTTTTGTTCCATCATGGGTAATTGAAAGACTTCTATCATCATAAAAACCAATGAGGTATGGATCTGACGGAACACCTGAGGATACCTCAGTTTCGTACCAGGGACCACCTTGCCCGGTTGGCTTGCCCAGCTTCCACAGGTCATCGATTACTCCAGCCCAGACCGCAGCTTTCCCATCTTCTGAAACAATGATATGTTCATTTTCTGTATTTGCGGATGGACTAATCCCGGTCATGACAAGTAATCCACGATAGCTTGCATAATCATGAATGCGATAGCCATGTGAAGATACCGGTCGGATCTTAGCAAATCCATCCGCGTTTTCGGCAGGTAACTCATAGAATGTACCGTGACAGTTCATCAGGTCTCGCTCGGTCGCTACCTCCCTGTCAATACGCAAGGCAGAGGCATTAGTCAAACTGGTAAAATTTACTTCACTGCTCAATGGCAATCTCCATCTCCTACCCAGGTCATCTACAACCAAGACAGATGATTTATCAATGGTTACCACCTGCTGTGGGATGGCAAATTTTTCCTTGATGAATTTGAGTGTTTCCTCATCCTTTTTTGGAACAAGGTTTAGCTTTTCGTCCAACTCGTAGTAACTGGCTGCTCCAGCCTCCACACCACTGAATTGAGTGGCTGCTACTCCAAGAGCTCTTCTGTTATCACCCAGTCCATAGAGCAGTCCGCCGATAGATTCGGAATCATTTACTGTAGCTATGCCATCAAACATGCTATCCTTTGCAGAGGATCTTTCTTCCTTGTCAGAATAGTAGAAGTGCACGGTTGCTTTTGTCTCCTTGTCACTTTTCATCCTGACCCATTCCCCAGATTGGGTGTCTGAAAAAATGATCCTTTTGCTCACTCCAGCAGGAATAGTGGTAGAGTGTACCGCCTCATAGTTACCGCTACCATCATCATCCACTTCAAATGTAAAAGTCGTCGCTACTCCACCTTCATTCTTTACCCAGACAGTCCTGTAAGGCCAACCGGAAAACAGAAACGGTTCAGAAATCTCATTGGCTTTCACCTCCTCACTTAACCAAACAGCACCTTCAGCGGTATTTGGGCCCAGCTTATCGGGCATATCGATGCTTGTGAACCAGAGATTGGAATTGGATTGTCCGGGACCCTCGATGTTGCCTTTCACCTTTCTTTTGTTTAGGAATTCCCTTTGTGCCGAATCGTCACAACCAAACACCAGTTGATCATTCCATCGGGTGAAGTCACCAATAACTTTTAGGTATGCCGAACGAGGCCTGATACCAGCAGTGTTTGCAGAGGAAAAAGTCCCAGGAAACTTCCAAAACATTCCATGCATGGTCATCAGATAATCGGGAGAATCAGCTGTGCCTATGTCCCGGATTCTAGGCCATTCAGTGTTCCATCCATGCGCTCCATCGTAGCTGTGGCTGGCTTTTGGCAACCGATAAAACGACCAGCCTTTATCAGCTGATCTAACTCCCAGCAATACAGATTTATGATCCCATCCAGTAGTCCAGATTGGATCAGTCTCGGCATTGTCATTCCCATAAATACCACCGGGACCCGTCACTTCCACAAACTGGTTGCGTCTAACTAATTTCCATTCTTTGCCATCCCACTCATATAGAGCGCCAGACTCAATGTCAAATTCTTTCAATGCCCGTTGATTCGCTTCTCCGTTATTGGAATACACCATCACTCCCTGGCCGGAATAAAGGCCCTTGCCATGAGCTCCCAAAAGCAGATCCCCTGATTGTGCCATATCTCCATGTTTACGCTTCATGTTAGCGTCCAGATAAAGGGTATCTACTGCAAGTGTCCTGACATCCACCTCATAAAACCCTTCTTCCATCGTACCGTAATAGATCTTTTCAGCCGGATTAAACAGATGTCTGGCGTTGCCAGTATGTCTCCCTGGCATGATAGCATAAGGTATTGTTCGCACACCTCCCTGAGCATCAATGGCATGAGGTCCAATAAACAATTGGTTGCTTTCCCTGTGGATCATACGATTAGCTGGAGTCCCACCCAGACTTTCTTCTCTAACAATTTGCTGGAGATCCGGAGTGATTTCATAGAGTTTATCTGAGGATCCCTTAGGAAAATGAGGCCCATAAGTCACTACCCATAACCTGTCGGCCCAGGGCACTACGGCTCCTGTTCCACATTCACCCTCATTGTTGTAATAAGCCAGATGCGGGTACACTCCGGATATATTGATGGGTGTATCTTTAGGTTGCTGTTTGTTACATGATGCAAAAACAAAACAGATCAACACTGCAATTGTAATGTTAAGTTTCATAAAGATGTTTTTGGTAAGCTTTAGCAGTCAACCTCCTCAAGATAGAAAAGGTCATCCAAAGTGAAATGAATGGTACCGGCAAACAATGTCTACCAGTACCATTATTACAAAGACCTATTTAATAATTAGGATTTTGAGAAAGATTGTCATTGATCAAGACCTCTTTGGATGGTATCGGCCATAGATATTGTCTTTCAGGATCGAATTCCCTTTGCGCTAATCTTCTGATCAAACCGGACTGATACATAGGATCAAAATTTGCAATCCCATCCTCATCAATATCTGTCACCTGCGGGAAAAACCAAAGACCTTCGTCAATGATCTTCGTTCTCAAATCAGCAAGATCCAACATTCCGTACACATCTTTGTTTAGGACTTTTTCAGCCAATCTCCATCTGATAATGTCCATATATCTTCTTCCTTCAAACGCCAGCTCCACTCTTCTTTCCAATCTCACTTCCTTGCGCAATTCTGCCTGGTCAGTTGTAACAACTGCCGGGTATGAACCGGCATCCGTGTAATCTGCCTTATAGGCCCTTGCTCTCACCATATTGATTGCATCCAGGACTGACTGATCGATATCATCCAGCTCAATCTTTGCCTCAGCATACATCAACAACACATCAGCATATCTCATGATGATAATTTCGTTTTCAGCACGGAAATCATCAGTCCAGTCACTGTTGATGCCTTTCTTCCAGACCAAACCATTAAATGAGGCAAAAGCAGCATTTGATCGTGTATCATTGTTCTTCTGGTATGCTCCGGTATTAAGATTCAATACCTCCAGTGAATCAGGGTGTGGCTGATAAATGAATCCAAGATGAGGTGTGTTGAAAGGCACAATTGTCTCTGCTAACCTCGGATCTCTGTTGCTAAATGGATCACTTGGATCATATAAAGGAGACTCATCAATAGGTAATCCGTCTGTACATAAATAGGCGGACAATAGCTCCCATGATGGATCTTTTGCTGCCCAACCTCCATTGTTCCTGGTGATATAGTTCTTACAATCACCAAAAAATGAGTTTAGTGCAGTAGACCTTGGCATACTGAAGATACTCTCTACAGTATTCTTGTTTTCAGACCAGAACAGTTCTCCATAATCAGGGTATAACTCATAAACTCCCAGGTCCATACACGCTTTTGCAGCGTCTCTGGCTATCGCAAAATCCCCATTATAAAGAGCAGCCCTTGCTTTCATTGCGTATGCAGCTCCTTTAGTAGCAAACTTATTTTCACTGTTGCCATAGCTTTCTGGCAAAAGAGAAGCAGCCATATCAAAATCATCATAAACAGCTTGCATCACCACTTCCTTGTCCGTCCTGGATAGTGTGAATGACTCTTCGAGGTCAAGAATGCCAGTGAAATAGATCACATCTCCAAATTTGGCAACCAGGTTAGCATATTGTGCAGCCCGAACAAATAAGGCATTCCCCCTGAATTTATCCACTGTTTCCTGAGGGATGACTCCTTCAACTTTGTCGAGATTCAACAATATGGTACTTGACCGGGAGATATTCTTATAAGAAAGGGTCCACAAGTCATTGAGAACCCCCCATTCTCCATTGATCGTTCCATTGTTGATTGGGGTCAGAGACTCACGGTACGTCCAGTCATCAGTCCAATCATCTCCATCCTGAGCCCAGAAAACACTTCTAAACAGATCATTGACAGACATCTCAATCTCCGTTTCATTCGAATACCATGATTGACTAGAGCCCTCAGAAAGAGGATTTAGGTCCAGTTCATTACATGAAAATGTAATGAGCATCAAAGTCATTAGATATATATGTAAATTTTTCATGTTTTTTCTTTTTCCGATTCAAATTAAAACTTCACAGATGCTCCAAAAATGACAGACATTGTAATAGGATAGCCAGAAGAAGATACTTCAGGATCCCAGCCTGTTGGATAATTATTGAGGGTCAACAGATCAGACACACTGCTGTATAACCTGATATTTTGAATTCCTATTTTATCCAAAATAGTTTTTGGAATGCTGTAGCCTAGTGTAATATTCTTCACACGTAGGTAAGCCCCATTAAACATCCAGTAATCAGACATGGTATAGTTGTTATTTCCACCAGTACGGGTTAGCCTCGGATAGTAGACAGACATGTTTTGCTGCGGAGTATTATAGTTACTCCAATAGTCGCCATCAATGATCTTTGGAATATGTCCCCAGTTCTCCATCAATGGAGTGATCATCAAGCCTTCCAACCGATCATTTTGCTTGCCTACTCCTTGTATTACTAGGGTAAAATCAAAATTCTTGTAATCCAGTTTTATGTTTCCACCATACATATATCGAGGAAGAGATCCTCCTAACAATGTTCTATCATATTCCGGAGAGATCACTCCGTCGGGCACCCCATCAGGACCACTGATATCAACATACTTCACATCTCCTGGTCTAACAGATCCACTGGTAACTGGTGAGTTATCTACTTCTTCCTGGGTTTGGAACAACCCATCTGACTTGTAGCCATACCACTCGTTGAACTCACTACCTTCAATCTTAATTTGATTTCCAAGGAATTGAATACCACCAAGGTCTCCCATTTCAGATCTGAAATCAGACAAATTGAAACTTACAGAATAGCCAAACTCATTGATATCATCTGTCCATCCCAAATCCAGTTCCCAACCTTTGGTAAACATCTTACCTGTATTCTGATCCGGGTTATCGAACCCTATATAATCAGGAATTTCGAGCGGCAACAACATGTCTTTGGTTGTTTTCTCAAAATAATCGGCCGTGAAATTCAACCTGTAATTAAAGAAATTTGCGTCAATACCGATGTTGTATGATTCTGTGGTTTCCCAGGAAATATCCTGGATGGCATATTGCCACTGCGCCGCTGATTGTGCCGACACCACGTTGCTTCCCTGATAGAGCAGCGCATTAGAAAATCCAATGGTGGACTGGTAAGGGTAATTACCAATTCGCTCATTACCTAATCTACCCCACGAACCCCTTAGCTTTAGAAAAGAAAGGATTGAGTTGTCCGGAATAAAGGTTTCCTCTGAAATTACCCAACCAGCAGAAAACGAAGGAAAAGATCCCCATCGATAGTCAGGATGGAATCTGGATGAAGCATCAAACCTAACATTTCCCTGCACAAAATATTTACCTCTATAGTTGTAAGAGATCCTTCCAAACCAGGAACGATATGCATTTTCGACAGCACTACCGGAATTGTCTCTAAACTCTAATGGCCCGATATTTAGATACGGAAAATTATCAAGAAGATACTGATCTCTTGAAGCCGATAAAGACTCGTAAAAAGAAGTAAAGTTTTCATATCCTGCCAGGGCTCCTATTGTATGCCCTGCAAACTCTTTATCATAGTTGATAAGAAACTGGGTAGTCATTCTATATGAATCGTTGCGGGATTCACTCAAATCTGTAGATGAAGCCCATTGCAATGTTCCTTCAAACACTGTTGGATCATCGGCCGCATAGTAAGGTACTCGCTTCTGGAAATTTTTACCCTTATCAAAACCTAGCTGAGGAGAGATTACTGCAGATACCTTAAGACCCTCAACAGGTTTGAAATTAAGAGCAGCTCTACCGCCCAATTGATTTCCCCAGTTATTGATAAACCCGCCGTATTTGAGCTGACCATAAATATTCGCTCCTGTTTTTCCTCCAGCTACTCTTCCATCTGCCCATACAGCTGGATAAATTGGTGCAGAAATCCACATGAAATAAATTGGGTCTCTGCTTGTGCTCTCCCTGGTCTCCCTGGTAAAATAGAAATCAACAGAGGCATCCAGCATCTTATTGATGGTGGCATCAGTGTTAATTCTAGTGGTGATCCTTTCGAATGAACTGTTATCATATAGTGCATTGACTTTGTCATAAACAAATGATGCTTTTGAACTGATAAACTCGTTACCACCGGAAATACCAATGGCATGATGCTCCTTTGGAGCAGTTTTATTCAGGACCAGGTCTACCCAATCCGTATTAGGGTATAAATCAGGATCTGAAGCATTAAGGCTTAAATAGTCTCTAACCATATCTTCAGCAAATGCAGGATACTCATTGGCATCATTCCCATTGTCATTCCATCGAAGTTCATTGGTCATCTGCATGTACCTCGTAATGTCTACATATTCCGGAATTTGAGTTGGGGTTTCAAATCCATATTCATAATTGTAGTCCAGACTTAATTGACCCTTCCTAGCCCTTTTAGTAGTAACAACAATGACTCCAGATGCTGCCCGCGCGCCATAAATTGAGGCAGAAGCCGCATCCTTGAGCACAGAAATATTTTCAATGTCATTGGGGTTAATGTCATCGATGCTGTTCATAGGAACTCCATCCACTATGATCAGCGGGTTACTGTCTCCTATGGTTGTGATCCCCCTGATCCTGATACTTGCAGAGGACCCCGGGGCATTGTTACTTCTTGTTACCATCACACCTGGAACAGAACCCTGAAGCGCTTGTGAGACCTGGGTGGTTCTTCTTACCGCCAGATCTTCCCCGTCTAAAGAAGTAACCGCACCGGTCAAATCACTTTTCTTTTGAGAACCATACCCGACAACCACAACTTCCTCAAGTGCGGAAATATCTGCCTCTAAACTCAGGTCAAGTACAGACCGCCCATTTAACTGGACCTCCCTTGTTTGATATCCAACAAAGGAAACAATCAAAGTAGCATCCTCAGGTACACTCAGTGAATACGCACCTTCCACATCCGTGATCGTACCATTGGTTGTACCTTTTTCCTGAATGGTGGCTCCTGGCAGCCCTTCTCCGTTTTCGTCTGTGATGGTACCGGAGACTGATACTTGCAGGATATTTACCTCCACTACATCAGGAAGTGCCTGCATTTCAACTTCTGAAAAAGATATGGTTTCATTTACCCTCCTGATTGAGACTTCGGCTTGTGAGCTGATCTCTTTTAGCAGGCTTTCCATATTCCATCGACCTTCATTAAGGCTAATGGTTTTTTTGCTGATCAACTTCCTAGGTGAAGCAAACTCAAACTGACTCTTCTCCTGAATGTCGTTGATCAGGTCTCTAAGGTCGGCATTTTCATAGCTTGACAACTCTATCTCAATCTCATTGAGATATTGTCTCTGCGCATCCACATCACTGGCAAAACATAGCAACAGCGACTGGCAAATGACGAATGCATATAAGGCTAGTTTCGTCATAATTCTTACATAATTATGTACTTTTACATTCATATGGTTTTGGTTTGATTACTAAAACTGTGTGCGAAGGGCTGTACTACTTTCCACGGTGTTGCGGCCCTTTATTTATTGTCTTTATCTGATTACAATTCTTTTACTTTTTTCATCAATACTGTATTTAAACTTATAGGAGTGCGAAAGGCTCTCCATTACCTCTTTGATGGTTGGGTTTGTGAGCGATGCTGAATATTCATCAAAACCAGCATAATTCAGCCTGGCATCAATCTCATAGCCAAACCATTCGTTGATAGCACTAAGTACCTCTTTGAAATTCGCACCTTCCAATACCAGCTTATTGTCCACCCATCCGAAGAATAGGTCACCGTTCGTAATCACCTCTTTTCTTAAGCTTTGAGATTCGGATACCCTAACTACTTCATTCTTCTCCAGTATGACAGACTCATCATTTGATTCTTTCCTAACCTGTACCCTACCAGACCGAACGGCTACAACATTCTCCCTTTCATTTGATGCATCTACAATAAAAGATGTACCCAGCACAACTACTTTCATTCCGCCTTCCACGTTTACATGAAAAGGCCTGGCTTCATCCCGTTCCACTTCAAAAAATGCCTCGCCAATCAACGTGACCTCCCGCAAAGCATCGGTAAAATGCTCCGGTACAATTAATTTACTTCCGGAGTTCAGCTTCACCTTAGTTCCGTCAGGCAAAACCGTAGTGACCTTCTGTCCTGACAAAGCTACTTTTTCAATGAATCTTTCGGTCTGCACCACTGGTGCCTCTTCTGTAATAAGTTGCTGTGACAAAATACCCGCAAGTGCAACCAGTATCAGTACGGCTGCAACGCGTAAAAACTTTTTAAAACCGTGAGTACCGCTTCCAGTTTGTATGGGGGAATCAGCTTTGTGTTTTCCTGCCATCAATTCTTCCCAGGTTTCTGCTTTAATCCTTGAGCGCACATTCTCAAACCTGACATCAAGCATCAGCCTCATCTGTCCCAGGATCCTGTGACTGTTTCTTTCTTTGGTAAACCACTGATCCAGGATTTTCCTCTCTTCGATGGATAATTCTTCTCGGAGTAGATGCCTGTTGATAATCTGTTCTAATTCTTCTGACACTTTACATTAGATGTGTTCTCATATAAGAGGGAAAAAGTGATGAACGGGCCCAATGAAAATAAAATATTTATAATAAAATCAATGTTTCATGACTTTATCTGATCAAATAATCATCAATTCAGTGATTTTATTAGATGAAATACAACAAAGATGTCATCAGCATGAAGCAGCTTAGATTGGAAATCATGCGAATTACAGGCGTATCTTTGAAATGCTCAGTTAATCCGGTCCTAATTTTATTCAATGCAAGGAATAAATGGTTCTTCACCGTTTTGGGAGCCAGTCCGAGCTTGTCGGCAGCTTCTTCATAGCTGAGTCCCTCTTCCCTCACCATTCTGAACACCAGTTGACAATTGGGTGGCAGGCTATCAATCAATACTTTGAGATAGTCTTCCAGCTCTTTGCCTACCATCAGGTCCTGCGGATTGGTGTTTTCTATAAACTCCATCTGCTCGGTATGTGACTCCCCTTCAAAGGACAACGGATCCATGGAAATGGCTTTGATGGCCTGGTTCTTTACAGACTTATAGAGATAAGACTGGATGTTGTTGATGCCGTTAAGGTCTCTGTTGGAATGCAACAATGTGGAAAAGACTTCAGATACAATGTCCTTGGCGACGTCATATGAACCAGCAACCTGATAGGCATAAGCAAACAAACGATCAAAATGCATTTCATAGATCTCCTGAAACTTTTGATCACCTGAATGGAGGGGCTTTACGGTTGATGATTTGCTGCTTTTCACATTTCCCAATTACAGGATTTTCAATCCAACTCAGCAAAACATCTGAAGTTTTGCCAATTTGATAATCAACAAATGTAGTGAAATATTATGGACAGTAATTGAAGTTTACCTAAACTACTCATTGGCCATCATCTTACCGTCAACTCCTATTTAGCGATGTGATTTCATCGCATGATTACAGTCCTAGCTTTTCATTCTCACCCAAGAACCGTTAGTCGACAACAGTCTGACTTCATCCGACCTATGATTTGATCTGCAAGATAGTGCACATTCCAAATAACTGAACAGTATGACTATGTTCCGAGATTATCATGCTCATGCAAGAACCACTACGTCATCGGTCTGACTATCGTCCGACCTCTTCCGACANAGCTCTACCCAATAATATCCAGTGCTTTCGTGCTTTGCCACTTGCCACGGGTGAAATCCGGAAACTCTTGAGGTGCTCCATTCTGGGCCACTGACTTTTCACTCAATGGACCGACAGCACTCCAGAAGCAACCCTCATAGACATTTTGATCGAGGGGCTCCCCTTTTCGCAGACATTCGATGATGCGGTAACGCATGATAAAGTCCATACCACCATGGCCACCCATTTTCTTAGCCAGCGCACCGAGTCGCTTGTACAATGGATGCTCGTATTTTTCGAAAATGGCCTCAAGTTTATCACCTTCTGCCCATTCATGGTGACTGTCGGTGACGCCTTCTACCCCACCTTCAATTGCAACCCGATTAGGGAATCCGGCCAACGTGCCTTTGGTTCCCTGGATCAGGTTCAGACGGGTGTAAGGTCGAGGGCTTGTCTCATCCCATTGTACCATGATCGTACGACCCATCGCCGTTTTGATGATGGAGGTATTGATATCACCTCCTTTGAAGTCCAAAGCATTCCACTTATGGTCTGCATCAAAGTTCTTTTTGGCATAAAGATTACGCCCCATACCTGGTGAAGAAAATGAATTGACGAATTTGAAGTTGTCTTCGCCTCTTGCCAGGTTCATATATTGAGCTACAGGACCCAGTCCATGGGTTGGGTAAAGATTTCCGTTTCGTTTTGCATAGTGATAGGTCCTCCAGGATCCGGTACCCCGCTCCACTTCATTCATCTGACCTCTCAATTCATGGATATAGGCAGCCTCACCATGAAGCAATTCACCAATCACGCCCTGACGGCACATATTGAGATAGATCAGCTCTTCACGGCCGTAATTCACATTTTCCATCATCATACAATGCTTTCCGGTCTTTTCTGAAGTATCCACGATGTCCCACATCTCCTGGATGGTGAGCGCAAGCGGAACTTCTACAAAAGCATGTGCACCCTGGTTCATGGCTTCGATGGCCATAGGTGCATGATCTTTCCACGGTGTAGCGATGAATACTGCATCAGGTTTTTCCTTTTTGAGCATTTTTTTCCAGTCATCTTCACCGCCGGTATAGGTTTTCAGGTTTTTGTGTCTGCCACCACCATTTTCCTTACACCTATCTGCTGATTTTTTAGCCAGGTCCTCATACAGATCACAAATAGCCACGATATCAGTGCCTTCAATCTGGGCAATCTGCGCAGCATGTCCGGAACCTCGTGCTCCTACCCCGATAAATGCACACTTTACCGTCTCCAGCTTAGCGGCTGCAAAATCGCCCATGTACACTGCACCAGGTGCTGAAGGCGGGATGCTATTTGCTGCACGTGTAAAAGCAGGTACCAGGCTCAGTCCAGCGCCTGCCAATGATGTCTTTCTTAAAAAATCTCGTCTATTTGAATTCATTTCTTTGATTGGCTAATTATGGTTTAAATCAAATCCGTGCCCTTATTTTCAGAAGATGATGATTGGGTCCATCATGCTAAAAAAGTCGCTTTCTGGCTACCCAACAAATGTAAATAAAAAAGTGTGAGGGTGAGGAAAGAATGCAGCGACCGCTTCAATTAATTCCACTTTTCGCAATCAAATTTGAAATACTATCGGTCATTTCGAATCAATTTGTCACTTACTTAGTTAAATCACTGCAAGCTTTTTAGTTTTACGTTAACCAATAAAAATAAAAGTAATCAACCATGAGAAGCGTTTTTTTAGGATCAATAATAGCAATTAGTGTATGGGCGTGCTCTGGCCCCAAATCGCAGAGCAATGAAGAAACAAAAGAGCCAACACAGGAGGCAGCAGCACCTGCAACAGCTGAGGAAGCACGCGTATTTTTCAAAGCTCCGGAAGATGGTGCCACAGTGAGCAGCCCGGTGTTTGTGGAGATGGGTGTAGTAGGCATGCAGGTAGAGCCGGCCGGAGAGGTGAAAGAAGGCTTTGGCCATCACCACATTCTGATCAATCAGGAATACTGGCCAACTGGCGAGGTAATTCCCGCGAGTGACACGACCATCCACTTCGGAAAAGGTCAGACCAATACATCATTGGAACTTGCGCCAGGTGAGTACACCATCTCGCTGCAATTTGCAGATGGAGTACACTCCTCTTATGGACCTGACATGGCTGCCAGTATCAAGGTGACGGTGAAATAAATGAAACCAAATATCAGATAGTGGCTTTAATTAACCACAAATTGATATCTAATTATCACTCCAAACTACATAGCGTATAGTTTCCAAAAATATCGGAAACTATGCGCTATTCTTTTTAGGCTTGACTGGTCTATTCAAGTTTCAAAGCCACATGCTTCACAACCTCCCTCTTATAGGTGTAGGTCACGTGGATAGTTCCGTCATTGGCCTGGATTACTGCCGGATAAGAATATTCACCTGGCTGATCCTCTAAGGTGTGGATATCCTTCCAATTAACACCATCTTCAGAAACAGCAATTGATAAGGGTGTCCTCGGACCTCCCCATTTCCCTTCCGTTCTCATGGTTGGATTATAAACAATCAATTGAGTCCCATCCTCTAATGTAACAGCATCTGTCCCAGAGTTTGGATTAGGCAATGTAGTCAGCTCCGGAACACTCCAGCTATCTCCATTATCATAAGACCAGCTCGTTACCACATAATTCTCTTTGCTCCTGGCCAATATTTGAAGCTTATCATCCGGATGAAAAAGTACACTAGGCTGAATAATATCATAATTATCGTTCTCTATGCTGACCTTTTTCCAGGACTTGCCCATGTCATCAGAAATCTCAAAATGTACTCGCCATTCATCGGTCTTTGGATCTTCGAAGCTTGATGGACAAATCAATCGTCCATTTGAAGTTAATACTGGCTTGTTCTTGATAGGTCCAAAAAACCCATCCTTTATACGGGTGGCTTGAGACCATGTTTTGCCATTATCGGCAGAAGTTTTGAACATGCCCCACCATTCCCGGGCATTTGGGCCAACTTTATAATAAAGGACCACCAAACCATTTGGTTCTTTGAATAAAACAGGATTCCAACATGGGTATCGTAATGTATCATTGATGATTCCATCAGCTACTCTCTTTGGAATGCTCCATTTATCATTATTAAGGGAGCTCGTATAAATACACACATCAGGATTTTTCTCATGAGTTCCACCAAACCAGGCAGACAATAACCCCTCCTCAGTCTCTACAATCGTAGATGCATGACATTGGGGGAATGGCGCGTTTTCA
>JAHCMM010000096.1 GCA_019192515.1 Cyclobacteriaceae bacterium SS2 | reverse complement strand
TGTTGACTAATTTGAATTGATTTTTTTTTCCTTTAGCTTTGCATGCAAATATAGAATTAAGGATTGAGGGGGCTTGTGTCCCCTCTTTTATTGTCAATAAAAATTGTTTTTGATGGGTGCAGAAGAACAAGTGCGGTTAATAGCAGAAGAAGCAATAAAAGACGATAAATCCCTTTTTCTGGTTGGAGTAAAGCTAAAGGGTAACCCGGGGAACCAAAAGTTGCTTGTTTGGATTGATGGTGATGATGGCATTACAATCGATCAGTGTGTGGCAGTAAACAGAAAAATATCGGCAGCACTGGACGAACAGGAGGATTTGATTCCCGGAAAATACAATTTAGAAGTTTCTTCTGCAGGTATTGACTATCCATTACAATTTTTAAGGCAATACAAAAAAAATGTAGGGAGGTCGCTCAAGGTCGCATTGAAGGACGGTAGCGTTGTAAAAGGCGAGCTGATCAATGTGGAAGAAACAGGATTTACACTTCTGGAGGAATCCAAAAAGGAGCAGAAAGAAGTGGAGTTAAGTTTTGATGAAGTGGAACAATCTAAAGTAGTAGTATCATTTAAATAGAAAATGGACGCAGGAATTTTAATTGATTCGTTTGCAGACTTTGCCAGGAATAAAAATATTGATCGTCCTACGATGATCAGGATTCTTGAGGATGTCTTTCGTACGATGATTCGGAAGAAGTACAAAGTGGATGATAATTTTGATATTATCATCAATACCGACAAAGGTGACCTTGAGATCTGGAGGTTTAGAGAGATCGTAGACGATAACTCAGAAGATATCTGGGATCATGACAAGATCAGTTTGACCGAGGCGAGAAAGATCGAGCCCGATTTTGAAATTGGTGAAGAGGTAGCAGAAGAGATTAAGTTGATCGATTTTGGGCGACGTGCTGTGATGACAGCTCGCCAGACACTGATTCAAAAGATCAAGGACCTAGAGAAAGACATCCTGTTTGATAAGTATAAGGACCTTGTTGGTGAGATCATCACAGGTGAGGTTTACCAAACATTGAGCAGGGAGGTACTTCTGATCGACGGTGAGGGCAACGAGCTCAACCTGCCCAAATCAGAGCAAATTTCAAAAGACAGGTACAGAAAAGGTGATTCTGTCCGTGCCATAATCCATCGAGTGGAAATGGTTAACGGAAACCCTAGAATCATACTTTCGAGGACATCACCTATATTTTTGGAGCGACTCTTCGAAAGTGAAGTTCCGGAGGTATATGATGGTCTGATCACGATCAAAAAGGTTGTGAGAGAGCCAGGAGAAAGAGCCAAAGTAGCAGTAGAATCCTATGATGACCGCATTGACCCAGTTGGAGCATGTGTAGGTATGAAGGGTTCGAGGATCCACTCCATCGTCAGGGAACTGCAAAATGAGAATATTGACGTTATTAATTACACCGATAATCTTGATCTGTACATTGCAAGGGCACTGAGTCCGGCGAAGATCCAGAGCATGAAGATCAGTGATGAAAAAGACAGAGTTTCTGTGTATCTCAAGCCTGACCAGGTTTCACTGGCCATCGGTAGAGGTGGACAAAATATCAAGCTTGCCAGCCGATTGGTTGGACTTGAGATCGATGTCTTTAGAGAATTAGGTGATTTTGAGGATGAAGACGTGGATCTGGATGAATTTTCAGATGAAATTGAAGATTGGGTAATTGATGAATTGAAAAGGATTGGTTTAGACACAGCGAAAAGCGTGCTTACCCTCCCTATTGATGACTTGGTTAGAAGAACTGATCTGGAGGAAGAAACGATTACAAACGTTGTAAATATTCTTAAACAAGAATTTGAATAATAACACGGTAGCAAGGAACCGAATTTATGTCTGAAGAGAGAACATATAGATTAAGTCAAGTAGCACGAAAGCTGAACGTAGGGAGTGGTACTATCCTGGACTTTTTGGAAGAAAAGGGTCATCCTATAGATAGCAATCCTAATTCTAAGATTACCCAGGAGCTATTCAATATGCTTTCCAAGGAATTTGCTGACTCAGCAATGGACAAAGAGGAGGCTTCCGGTCTGACAATTGGTACAACGCATTCGGACAATCTGGTTATAAAGTCCAACAAGGAGCCTGAACCGGAAAATACCGATGATGAACAGATCCTGATCAAGGACAATAGCGCNAAAGAAGGAGATGCGGAGCGAGCTGAGACCAGCCATGGTGCCAGCAAGCTTGATGGACCACGGGTAGTCGGAAAAATAGACCTGGATCAGAAGAAGAAACCTGAGCCACCTACTCCTCCCAAAGAAGAAGAAAAGCCTAAACCGGAGGAAAAGCCTGTTGTTGAACCGAAGGCGAAAGAGGAAGAAAAGCCTCAAGAGGTAGAGGAGAAGAAAGTTGAACCCGAAGAAGTAGAAGAGAAAAAACCTGAGGTAAAGAAGGCCGAAGAAAAGCCTAAAGAAGAGCCGGAGGATAAGACTATCAAAGCGAAGGGCGATTCCCTTAAAGGGCTTACTGTATTAGGTAAAATTGAGTTGCCAGCAGAGAAGAAGAAACCGAAGCCGGTAGCTTCTTCTGATGAAAATAAGGAACGCAAGAAGAAAAGACCTCGAAAACGTATTCAGGGTTCTACTCCCCATGAAGGAGGAAGATCTGATCAGCGTAGGCCACAAGGACAAGGGGGTGGAAGAAGAGATCAAAGGAAAACAGAAGAGTTATCCGATAAAGAGATCCAGGATAAGATCAAAGCTACTCTTGCCAAACTAAGTGGTGGTAAGGGACCTGGAACTGCAGGAAGATCTAAATACAGAAAAGACAAACGATCCGCCAAGGCTGAGGCTGAGGAAGAAAGATTGCAGGCGGAAGAAAAACAGTCAAAAATCCTGAAGGTCACCGAATTTATTTCGGCTAGTGACCTGGCTTCTCTGATGAACGTATCAGTCAATGATGTGATCAGCACCTGTATGGGTCTTGGAATGTTCGTTTCCATCAACCAAAGACTGGATGCGGAATCTATCACCATTATTGCTGATGAATTTGACTTCGAGGTAGAATTTACAGACTCTGATGATGAGTTCGAGATTGAGGAAGTAGAAGATAAAGCTGAAGATCTGCAGGAACGTGCACCAATTGTTACCATCATGGGGCACGTAGACCACGGTAAAACTTCCCTCCTTGACTTTATCAGGGACTCGAAGGTGACAGAAGGTGAAGCAGGAGGTATTACCCAGCACATTGGTGCCTATGATGTGATGACTGAAACAGGCAAGCGTGTAGCATTTTTGGATACTCCAGGTCACGAAGCCTTTACGGCGATGCGGGCAAGGGGAGCAAAAATCACGGATATTGCCATCATTGTGGTTGCAGCTGATGATGCGGTGATGCCACAAACAAAAGAAGCAATCAATCACGCTCAGGTGGCTGGAGTACCCATCGTTATTGCCATCAACAAGGTGGATAAGCCGAATGCCAATCCTGACAAAATCAAAGAAGAACTATCCAGCATCAATATCCTTGTAGAGGATTGGGGTGGTAAATATCAGTGTCAGCATGTATCTGCAAAGACAGGTGAAGGTATAGATGAACTTTTGGAGAAGGTACTCCTGGAAGCAGAACTGCTGGAGCTCAAAGCCAATGCTGAAAAGCCGGCAATAGGTACGGTAATTGAAGCAACCCTTGATAAAGGACGTGGTTATGTAACTACCCTGATGGTTCAGGCTGGTGTGATGAAGATGGGAGATGTTGTGTTGGCTGGACCACATTTTGGTAAGGTCAAGGCGATGTTTGACCATAGAGGAAAAAGAATTGATAAGGCAGGGCCTTCTACTCCAGTTCAAATGCTAGGTTTGGATGGTGCGCCACAGGCAGGTGACCGTTTCAATGTGATGGAATCTGATCGGGAAGCTAGAGAAATTGCAACTAAGAGAGAACAGATTCTCCGGGAGCAATCTATCAGGACCAAGAAGCACATCACTTTGGATGAGATCGGAAGACGATTGGCTATTGGTAGCTTCAAAGAGCTTAACGTGATCATTAAGGGTGACGTGGATGGATCCATCGAAGCACTTGCTGACTCTATGTTGAAGCTTTCTACGAATGAGATCCAGGTCAACATCATCCATAAAGCTGTAGGACAGATATCAGAATCTGACGTATTGTTAGCCTCTGCTTCAGATGCGGTAATCGTTGGTTTCCAGGTGCGACCATCAAACAGTGCGCGTAAGCTGGCAGAGACCGAAGAAATTGAGATCAGGCTATATTCTATCATCTACGACGCCATCAATGATGTGAAAGATGCGATGGAAGGTCTTCTTGAACCTACTTCTGAAGAAGTTATTACAGGTAACATCGAAGTAAGAGAAGTATTCAAGATCTCCAAAGTGGGTACAGTTGCCGGATGTTATGTGACAGATGGAACAGTGAAACGGACTAACAACGTTCGATTGATCAGAGATGGTATCGTGGTTTACGAAGGTGAGATCAACCAATTGAAGCGATTCAAGGAAGACGTGAACGAAGTGAAGAACGGTTACGAGTGTGGTGTGAGTATCAAAAACTTCAATGACATTAAGGTCGGCGACATCATCGAAGGCTTTGAAGTAAAAGAGGTAAAGAGGACACTTTAATTTATTTTCACAATATTTATTTAAAGAAGCAGGCTTTCAAGTCTGCTTTTTTTGTTTCTGACAAAAATCAATGGTTTACCTAATGATTGATCTATTCTTCTTGAAGCTTTATTTATAATCTTACCAAACATTTAGTAAGTTCGATTTAAAGAGGGACGACTGACTTCGGAAGATATAGTCTGATGGAAATAAACACAGCTTTAAACCTACTATTTATAGGAATGATCACAGTCTTCGTGGTCTTATTACTTGTCTATGGAACTGGCAATTTACTCATCCGAATTGTCAATCTTATGCCAGACCAAGATGAGGAAATAAAGAAAGAAGGCGGAATATCAAACAAAAAGATTGCAGTTCTAAATGCAGCAGTAGAAGCTTTTACTGCAGGCAAAGGAACAATTACCCAAATAGAGAAATTAAAATAAGATACCCATGGGAAGAGAAATTGGATTAGGTCTGGTTTACAGGGATATGTGGCAATCCTCGGGTAAATACATGCCGAGGGTAGACCAGCTGGTACGAGTGGCGGAACCCATTATCGACATGGGCTGCTTCAAAAGAGTGGAAACGAATGGAGGGGGATTTGAGCAGATCAATTTATTGTATGGTGAAAATCCAAATACATCCGTAAGGCAATGGACGCAACCCTTCAATGATGCAGGTATTGAAACCCATATGCTTGAGCGGGGGCTGAATGGGCTCAGAATGTACCCCGTTCCTAGAGATGTTAGAAGGTTGATGTTCAAGCTGAAGAAGATCCAGGGTACAGATATCTCCCGGTCATTCGACGGTCTGAATGACACCAGAAATCTTAAGCTCTCCATAGAATATGCCAGGGAAGGTGGCATGATAGCGCAGGCGGCCCTGTGTATCACCCATTCCAAATTGCACACAGTGGACTATTATGTAAAGATGGCAGAAACGCTCATTGACATGGGTGCAGATGAGATCTGTATCAAAGATATGGCGGGTATTGGCAGGCCGGCCTCTATGGGTAAATTGGTAGAAGGAATCAAAGCACTCAAAAAGGATATTCTGGTAACATACCATGGTCATTCGGGCCCTGGATTTTCTGTAGCAACTTCCCTGGAAGCTGCCAGGGCGGGTGCTGACTTTATTGATGTGGGAATGGAGCCACTTTCGTTTGGTACAGGGCACGCTGACTTGCTTACGGTGCATGAGGTATTGAGAGATGCCGGTTTTAGTGTGCCAGATATCAATATGAAGGCTTATATGCAGGCCAGGTCATTGACGCAGGAGTTCATTGACGAATTTTTAGGGTATTACATCAACCCTAAGAACAGGTTGATGAACGCCTTACTGATTGGACCCGGACTGCCAGGAGGTATGATGGGGAGTCTGATGGCAGACCTGGAAAACAATTTGCAGTCACTCAATAAATGGAAGGAGAAAAACAATAAACCGCCATTGACCCAGGATGATCTGCTCATCAAACTGTTTGAGGAGGTTGAAGAGATCTGGCCAAAGATGGGCTATCCACCTCTGGTCACCCCTTTCAGTCAATATGTAAAAAATGCCGCCCTGGTGAATGTGATGCAGATGGAAAAGGGTAAGGAAAGGTGGTCGTTGCTGGATGACAATACATGGGACATGCTATTGGGTAAATCCGGAAGGTTGCCAGGCGAGGTAGCTGATGAGCTGAAAAAATTAGCCGAAAGTCAGGGCAGAGAATTTTTCACTGGAGATCCGCAAGATTTGCAGCCTGATGCATTAGATGAGTTCCGATCCAAAATGAAAGAAAAGGGATGGGAAACTGGTCCTGATGATGAGGAGCTATTTGAGTATGCTATGCATCCTCAACAATATGAGGCTTTTAAGTCAGGGAAAGCAAAACAGGATTTTGAAGCGGACCTGGCTAAAAAGAAAGAGCCTGTACAAACACCTGCTGATTCCACACCTACTCCAACTTCGGTGGGTCAACCCAAAGAATTGAACATCAAAGTGAATGATGAAATATTCAGGGTGAGTATTTCATACGATACAGACTCCAATTCCCCATCATCAGAAAAAGAAGAAAAGCAGAAGACAGTTCCTGTTGCCTCTTCCAATGGTAGCACGAAGGAAATTAAAGCTCCACTTGAAGGTAAAGTCTACCTGACCAAGGAATCCGGTGATAAAGAGATCAAGCCTGGTGACAAAGTCAATGTAGGTGATATTGTGTTGTATATAGAGGCTATGAAAGTGACGAATGCTATCAAGGCAGATGTTTCCGGAGTGGTTACGGAGGTGCTGGTAAAGGAAGGCGAAGAAGTTTTTGATGATGATGTCCTGATTAAATTATCATGAAAATCAGACTTCTGGCGTTAGCATTCATACTGGGATTCGGCTACACTTCAATGGCCCAAATTGGTGTTTCCTATCAGTTTTCTGAGGTTCATCCTAATATTAGCGTGAGCTACGGGGTCAAAAATCAATGGTGGGGTGAGCTACGACTTTCTGCAGATGTAGATATTTCTAATTTTTCTCCTGAGATCCTGGGTCTATACAATTTTATCAAGAAGGAAAGTGCGGATTTTTATGGAGGTGTCGGGCTCAAAGTAAACCTAATATCCGGGCCAATGGCAGTGACAGGAATAAACATATATCCTTTTGAAAACAAACAATTTGGATTTTTAGCAGAGATCGGATTTATGTACAATACTGACAACGATAACAGTATTTTGAGAGGTTTGGGGGGATTCAGGTATATTTTCAATAAAGACTAAAAGTGGAACTCGTCGAAAAACTTTATCGCATGACAGCCATCCAGAATATTGTGGATGAGCCTAAGATTCTTTTGATGATCCTGATAGCATTTGTATTGCTCTATTTGGGGATCAAAAAGAAGTATGAACCGCTTTTACTTGTTCCAATAGCCTTTGGTATTCTGGTGGCCAATTTTCCCGGTGGGCAGATGAGTGTAGACAAGATTGATGAGAGTCTTACACTGTATCAGATTGCTATCCAACATGGGATCATGAATTTTATCTACTACTCCCTGATCAAAACAGGTTTCCTTCCCCCCATCATCTTTCTTGGTGTTGGCGCATTGACAGATTTCGGACCTATGCTGAGAAACCTGCGATTGGCATTTTTTGGAGCAGCAGCGCAAATTGGCATTTTCACCGTATTAATCTCGGCGGTTGCACTTGGTTTCACATTAAAAGAAGCAGCGTCACTAGGCATCATTGGTGGTGCTGATGGTCCTACAGCCATTTACACGACCATCAAACTTGCCCCTCATTTATTGGGGCCTATAGCCATAGCTGCCTACTCCTACATGGCTTTGGTGCCGGTAATTATACCATTAGTTGTGCGGTTTACCACGACCAAAAAGGAATTGATGATCAACATGAAAGAACAGGATCGCCTTTATCCTTCCAAGACTCCAATAAAAAACCTGCAAACCTTAAAAATCCTGTTTCCAATTGCAGTGGCAACTATTGTAGCACTATTGGTGCCTTCTTCTGTCCCACTTATCGGCTTGCTAATGTTTGGTAACCTGGTGAAGGAAATTGGCGTTTCTACTGGCCGTCTTCACAAAGCAGCTTCTGATACTATTCTCAACGCAGCAACCATTTTTTTAGGTCTGGCTGTTGGAGCTACGATGACCGTGAAAGCCTTCTTAAATGTTGAAACACTGATGATCATTGTAGGTGGTTTTATTGCTTTCGCCATTTCTATTGCCGGAGGAATAATAGCTGTGAAAGTCTATAACCTGTTTGCCAAAAAGAAAATAAACCCACTCATAGGGGCTACTGGGCTGAGCGCAGTTCCCATGGCTTCCAGGGTGGCCAATGAACTGGCTTTGAAGCATGACCCTAGCAATCATCTGTTGCAATATGCGATGGCCAGTAATATTTCCAGGGTGATTGGTTCGGCAGTTGCTGCCGGAGTGTTAATTTCGTTCCTAGGCTAATTAATAATGATAATGAGCAAGACTTTAAAGTATACAGGGATAGGTTTGATCGCCCTGGTCGTGATCATTCAGTTTTTTTCAGGAAAAAAACCAGACGTTCAATCACAAAATCCCGGAGACATTCACCAGGTAATGGAGATCGATCAGGAAGTAAGTCGAATATTGCGTGAGGCCTGTTATGATTGCCATTCCAATGAGACTGTATATCCATGGTATGCCAGCGTGGCTCCCATTTCGTGGCTGGTGATCCATGATGTGGATGAAGGCAGAGATGAGTTGAATTTCTCTATGTGGGCTGACTATCCATTGAAGCGACAGAATCATAAGCTGGATGAGATCGTAGAACTCGTAGAGGAGGGAGAAATGCCAATGGCAGTCTATAAAATTACCCATCCTGAAGCCCGACTAACCAGTGAAGAGATTAAATTAGTGATTGATTGGGCCAGAAAATCGATGGTTCCGGAAGAATAAATTCAAAATAGATATTTAACCCAAAAATGATATGAAGCAGACCCGAAAAACATTCCTGAAAGTACTGGGCGCCAGTACGATGATAGCAGCAATTAATCCAACAAGAGCTAGTCAAATGGCAGCAGCTGCTCCAAAGACCGATCTTAATCTTGGCATTGCATCTTACACATTGCGAAAATTCGACCTGGATGAGACAATAAGTATGGTGAAGGGTTTGAATATCAAATCAATTGCTTTCAAAAGCATGCATATGCCGCTTGAAAGTTCAGAAGCAGAGCTGAAAACTATCTCCCAAAAAGTAAGGTCGGCCGGACTGGATCTATACGGTGCAGGGGTGATCTACATGAAAACAGAGGCTGAAGTAAACCTGGCTTTCAAATATGCCCAGGCTGCTGGTATCAAAGTGATCATCGGAGTTCCTGTTCCCGAGGTCTTGGCTCTGGCCGAGCAAAGAGTGAAGGAAACAGGTATTAAAGTGGCCATTCACAATCACGGACCGGAAGACGATGTCTATCCAAGCCCAAAATCCATCATGGACAAGATTGCCAATATGGATGACAGGCTGGGCTTATGTATTGATGTGGGCCATACACTAAGAAGTGGATATGACCCTGCTACCGAGATCAAAAAGTATAAGGCACGTCTGTATGATGTTCACCTGAAAGATGTGAACAGTTCAGAACCGGATGGCAGCACATTAGAAATGGGTCGGGGCGTTTTGGATCTTCCTTCAGTATTTAAAGCGCTGGATAAAATCAACTACACGGGCGTGATTGCTGCAGAGTATGAAAAAGATGGAGATAATCCGCTTCCGGGACTAGCCGAATCAATTGGCTATGCCCGTGGTATCATGGCCATGCTTTAATAGTACTCATAGTCATAAGTGATCGTATATTCGGACTCTCCATATACATTGAAGATTTCAGTGCGTGTCTTGAGCCCGGATTCATTGTAGTAGAATTCGCGGTGGTTATATCGCTTATCTTGTTTAAAGTAGGAAGCTGAAGTCATGATTCCATTCTCATAATTCAAATGGGTCGTCGCAACTGAACCGTTTTGGGGTCGATTATCAGTCACTTTTATCAGGAGATCACCATCGTAAAAAAACCTGGCTTCTTGAAGTAGTTGTCTTGTTGGTGGACCGTTATAATTGTCATCATTTTGTTTTGAGTCCCTCAAAAATGCTTCTCTGCCCAGTTGGTATACTTTTCTGGAATGCGAGGTAACTTTTTGATCGTCATAACTGAATATTTCCTCATATTTCGTGTTTATCATTCCTTTTGAAAGCCTTTTTTCGCCCTGATAGTAAATGTCCTCATTAAGTTCTTCTTCTATCAATATCTAGTTGGTAATGAAAAATCATTCTGTTCTTTGGTGACCTTCTTGGTGAAATTCTTTCCCTCTCCGATAATGTCATCAGCTCCTTTATATTTTGGCCAATCATTTCCATAAAGGATATTATTTGCAGCTTCTCCAAGGCTAAACCCATCAAGACCGTGAAGAACACCAACTGGATTAGGACTTGAAAGGAATTTCCATTCAAAAGGTTTTTCAAAATCATATGGATAAGTCGTGTGTTGTTCTACCTTGTCCACAGTCCCATCAGGCAGGTAATACGCAATCGCAATAATCTTCCCATCCTTTTGCTGCGTGTCCTTCTGATGACTGATATACCTGGTTGTCACGGTCTTTACATTCTTCAAAGCAGCCTGTGGATCCATAGCCGTGAAATCCATCATTTCAGGTTCGCAGCTAATAAGCCAGGTTGCGATCACGAGAAAAGGAAGGACCAGCAGGGATTTGGACCAGTGATGCATTTTGCCACCAAGAACATGGTTAATTCTACGCCTGATGTTCATGGCACTGAATGAAACCACACCACCAAGTTGTAAAGTATTTGTAGATAATTTCAGCAGGGTATCCGAATACAGATGGCGACCATATCCGGCAGCTGTAAACTGATCTGCCTCATATTCAGCATTAAGTTTTAGCTCTTTCCTGATCAGCCAGGAAGCAGGGTGGGCCCAAAATATCACACAATAGATTTCTGATAATAGAATATCCAGTGAATGCCAGTGACGGCAATGACATTGCTCGTGTGCCAAAATAATATCTAAAGAAGGGTCATCAAGATATTTCTTACTGATAAAAATGTGATGGAAAAATGACCCACCTGAGAATTTATGATTGTCAATGACATGGAAAGATATTCCATTCTTCAGTTGTCTGGTGTTTCGGGTCAGTCTCCATAAGGAGTGAAGTGAAACACAAAATCGGATTAAAAGCAATGCCAAAATAGTCAGGTAGAGATAAATAGTCAGATTTACCCAGTCTATGGAAGGGGTGCTTTCCAGCTCGTTGTTTTGTGCGATGTCTTGTGCCAGATAAGATTCTGATGCAGATTCTGAAGAGGGGCTCACTATATTTTCAACGAATATTTTGTCAACCTGTACAGGGAGTTCTGTGACCAACTTTTCCGGGGAATTGAAAACAATCAGAGGCTGCAACAATGAGAAGATAATACATCCCAACAGGTAAAATCGCCTGAACGATATGGATAGATAGTTCCTGGTCAGGTAGAATCCGAGGAGTAATATTGTAGACCCCAGCATTACTTCGATGCAGTATTGTAATAAGCTATTCATCTTTTTGTTTTTTTATCAATTGCTGTAATTCTTTAATCTCTTTCTCAGTAAGGTTTTCGTCTTTGGCCATAAAGGACATAAGTCGGGAGTAGGAGCCCTCCAGGTAGTCATTCATCAGGTATTTGAAAAGTCCCTGGCTGTATTCCATTTTACTGACCAATGGATGATACCGATGTGTTTTCCCAAACGTGTGATGGCCAACCATCCCCTTTTCTTCCAGGATCCGGATTACCGATGAAACAGTGTTGTATGGTGGTTTTGGCTCCGGAAGTTCTTCAATCAGGTCCTTCACAAAGGCTTTTTTTAGTTTCCATAAGAGCTGCATAATTGGTTCTTCTGCTTTGGTAAGACGTTCCATGTGATAAATATATAACGGATTTTTCAGTTATACAACTAAAAATATAGTTTATTTGATGGTATGGATTATCCTATTAAATCCCTTGACTTGTTGGAACTCGTTTATTGATTTAGAACAATAGCAAAACCTTTTTATGATCATTACGTTTGTTTGTACATACAACTATGAAAAATTCTGAAAAATCATATTTCTGCAACTGTCTGTTTTTTTCCTCGGCCTCTTTTGCCAGAAACATGTCAAAGTTGGCGGATGAAGCTTTTGCCCGAACCGGCTGGTCGCCATCATACGCTTTTGTGATGATCACAGTGAATCGATTTGATGAAGGTGTGATTCCATCCCGGATTGCCAAAGAGCTTCATCTTACTCCATCTACGGTAACCAGACTATTGGATAAGCTGGAGCAAAAGAGTATGGTCCAAAGAGAGGCTGATGGGAAAAACAGCCTGGTTAAACCAACTGAGAAGAGCCTGGCACTCAATGATGAACTAATGGATTCATGGAATACATTGTTCGAAAGTTATAAGGCCTTATTAGGTGAGGAATTTTCCGGAAGGCTGGCAGATCAGCTCTATGATGCTTCAGAAAAGATTAAGAATCATTAACATATACTATTATGAAAAAAGTAGGAATTTTAGGATCAGGCAATGTTGGGAAGACATTGGCCGATGGATTTATCAAGCATGGATACGACGTAAAAATAGGTTCAGGAAGTCCTGAAAAGTTATCTGAATGGCGTTCTGGTGCAGGAGATAAGGGTAGTGTTGGATCTTTCAAAGAAGCTGCAGCATTTGGGGAGGTTTTGGTATTGGCTGTGAAAGGCACAGTGGTCGAAAAGATTCTTAATGAAGTTAGATCTGAAATTGATGGTAAAACTATTATTGATGCGACTAATCCGATTGCGGATGAAGCACCTGAAGAAGGATTGGTAAAGTTTACTACTGATCTCAGTAACTCTTTGATGGAAAAGCTACAAGCTACATTTCCTAAAGCAAACTTTGTAAAAGCTTTCAACAGTGTGGGTGCTCATCTCATGGTCAATCCTCAGTTTGAGGTCACTCCTACCATGTTTATCGCGGGAAACAATGAGGAGTCAAAGAATGTTGTGAGTAAAATACTGGATCAGTTCGGCTATGAAGCAGAAGATCTTGGCGGAGCCAAATCAGCAAGGGCTATCGAACCTTTATGTATTTTGTGGTGTATTCCGGGTTTTAGAAACAATGAATGGGGACATGCATTTAAATTACTTAAGAAATAAGAGATGAAAACGATTGTAGTGACAGGTGCCAATCGTGGTATTGGATTTGAAATATGTAATCAGCTGGGAAAGCTTGGGCATGAAATAATCCTCACAGCCAGGAATGTTGGTAAAGGTATTGAAGCGTCAAATAAGCTGAGAGATAAAGGGTATAACTCGCATTTTTACCAGTTGGATCTGGAAGAGGAGAAGAGTATTACCCTTTTTACTCATGAAGTGAGTAAATCCCACCATCAGGTAGATGTCCTGATCAACAATGCCGCGATACTGAGAGACAATGGTATGCATCTTCGTGATCTTGATATGAAAATATATGACAGAATGATGAAGATCAATCTGCAAGGGCCGATGTTGTTGACCCGTGCCATGCTCCAGCTA
>JAHCMM010000095.1 GCA_019192515.1 Cyclobacteriaceae bacterium SS2 | reverse complement strand
CAGGTCTTCCCACCGAGCGCCACTCCTTGCCAGTGACCATATCCAAATCTTTTTTCCCGGAGACTCATCATAGGGCGACCAGTGTCCACTCCCAAAGGAAGAGTCATGAAAATACCCACCAAACCAGTTTGGATAAGCTCCCGAAACATGATAGGATTTATGAGATCCAAAATTATTTTCTCTGTAAAGGGAGATATTGCGTCCCTCTTGATCTATCGGCCATGGGTGTACATCACCAGGATGACCGATGTAGTAATCCCCTGGAAAATAAAACTGTAAGTCATCAGCCCCTTTGTAGGCAGCAACTTCCCACGAGAGGTAAGCATCGTGCAAAGGTGTTGGGTTGTACCACATGGCATTGGTTTGGAAATAGGCCTTGTCCCTGGGCAACCGAATGTCTACACGCCACTGAGTTCTGGAAGCCAGATCAATACCACCTACAACACAGCTTACACTTCCATCTGCATTGGTCTTTAGAACATAATCAACTTCTGCTGCTGTCCAAGGTGCATGTCCCAGGTCCAGTCCGAAATTATGTTCGATCCCCCCGCTAGTCCATGGCCCCCTGACCCCGATTGACCTGAATTTCATCACATGATTGAGGTAGATAAATTCTTCACCTGTAGATTTCTCTATCGCCCCCATCACCTTACCTCCTACCTGTGGCAAAACAGTCACTTCGATAAAATCATTTTCCAGGGTAACTACTTTCCAACCCTGATCCTCTCCTACATCGCTAAATCCATCAAAAATGAAGTAAGGATAGTACGCTCCTGCCTGTGAGTTGATTGCGTAAGTGGGAATAGGATTGGGGTCACCATACGGATAAGTCAGGATAGTTTCATTTGTTTCTCGAATCCGGGCGGTCTGCTCTTGTGCACACACCTGCGTAAATAATACCAGCGAAATTATCACTGTTAATAAGATCCTTGGTTTTAAAAAAGTAGGCATTTGATGAAGTTAGAAAATCATAAATAGATGTACAGGTCAATTTGCAGAACTATTCCAGGCGTTGGGGAAAACCTTCTCCGCATTCTCCTTATATATCTTATCAATAACTGCTTTTGGAAGTCTTAATCCCTGAAATGATCCGCTTACCTGCTCTACTTCCATGATCTCGTCAGTGACCAGGTATTTCCAGTCATTCATCCACGTGGTATACATGTGTTCTTTAAGTGCTGCTGGATCCGAATCTTCCAATTCCTGAAAGTCTGTACCATATATTATCCTATCCTGGTATTTGATGAAGAAATCACGAACTACCATCCTGTTTTCCTGAGTTTGAACCTGTAAATGACTTAATCGCTCAGCACAGTCGACATAGGCATTGGGAAACCGGTCCAAGAAGGCTCCAATCTCTTTCACACTCCACTCCAGCGTGGCAAAATGAACACCAATAAACGTTATGTCTCTGTGTTTTTCCAGCATGTTGTTTCTCGCCTCAATATGATCTTCATAGGCAGGCAACTCAGGGTGTAGGTACATATGATATTGAGGGTGTTTTGAAAAGTAGTCTCTATCGTTATTTACAGTCATTTCCTCCACCGGGAGCCAGCAGTTTTTGGGTTCTCCTGCATGACTCAATAGTGCTTTATTTCGGAATTGAATGAATTTGAATATGGGATCGAATTTCGGGTCATCCAGGGTGATGAGGTTTCCATCCTTGTCTCTTTCATCCATTCCTATATTCTTCCAGACTTTGACGCCCAGGGCACCTTTATCAAAATCCTCTGTTAGCTTTTTAATCACCTTGTCAGACCAGTCGGGTTCATCCCATCCATCAAGGGTAAAAGCTGTGGCAAAGGCAAAAACGTCAGGATTTTGCTGATGGAGATTATACCTTACCCTTAGCTGCTCTTCCATGGGAGGATACTCTGAATCTACATCAACTGCCATCACCAGCATCCTAAAGTTATTGGCCCTGGCTTCTTTAATGATCGTATGCTTCTCTACATTGATGTGTACATGGACATCTACTTTCGGTAGTGACTGAAAATCCGACATGGTGTAGTATTCCGTAGCCCCTGCTTCATTTCCGTGTTTGGCTTTGTTGCCGGTACATCCTGACAATACAACCAAAATTGTAAGCCATAATAATTTTACATATCCCTTTTTATAACACATGTCTAATCCCTTTATTTTTTCGATAGCTCCTCGATCATCTCTCCCATACTTATTCTGGCGTTATCCCACTTTTGCGGGTCATAGTCCCAGACCTCCATTACTCCTATGCCATTGTCCCCAAAAGGCTGGTTAATGATCTTATTGACGATTTTATCCGCTGCTTCCTTACTACCTGTGAGTGTTGAAAGCATTCTCATATATTCATATTCCTGGACACCATCCCTTAGGGATTTTAAGCGGATAGAAGGGCAAGGACCATTTACATTTGGAACAATGTCCCCACTGTAGATGGCCAGTGCACTACCATTGATCTTCTTATAGGGAAACTCCAGGTCAGAACCCGGACCAGATTTATACACATCCTTCCATGTTTCTGGATCGTACCAGGCGTGCTTCCAGCCAGCACCAATACCCCAACTCAACCAGGAATGAATTCCATATTTCCAGCTACTCCAACTGATGGCCCTGTCGTTGATTAACGGTAAATCGATAAATGTGAGACTACCTACCCAGCCATTCACCTCACTCTCATAGATCATTGGTCCGTACAACCAGTCTTTAATACCCATTTCCTGGTATTCCCTCACCTTGTCGATGTTGTAATTGATGGTATGGGATCCCCAGTAATCGATCGACCCACTAACATACTCCATGGCTTCGTCACTGTAGGCTCCATCAATCCGAAAATGAGATTCTGGATAATGTTTCTTAAACAGATCTCCATAAAACACCATCCTACTCCAGGCTTCTTTGAAATAGGATTCATCGAGTCCATTGAGGTAAACCGTCAAATCCGTTTTCTCTGGATCCAGCATGCTTTGCAAGTGTGACCTTACCTGTTTGATCGTCTCAATATAAACTGCTACATTCTCAGGGTTGCGTTCTTCATCGGGTGTACCAGTATCCGGCCAGCCTCTCGTATGGTGCTTGCCATAGACATCAAAGGGTAATACAAAGTTTTCGATGGGCTCTCCGTAGCCTGGTCCATATTCATACCCATAAGCGCTGGTGAATGCTTCACCGGTAAAGTATTTCTTCAGTCGCTTGTCGAAATCCGTCCAGTCCAAGGAAACTTTACCATTTTTCACCTCCAGTTCCGGCTGATAAGTGGGATCCATCACTGAGACTCTGTTTCTTTTCAGCATCTGATAGATCTCCAGGGCATCTTCCTCACTCATTCTACTCACAAAGCCCTCGTGCTGCAAAGCGCCACCTAAAAGATTACGGTTTGGCAAGGCAAAATCCCAAACATTTAATGAAACTGGGATTTCTTTCCTGGTCTCTCCAATCTCCACCGTGATGGTTGAGGAATACTTACCCGGAAGGGCTTGATCTCGATCAAAAGGCACATATTGATCTATCCATACAATTATGGACTTCTGATCTTCTATGCGATTATTAAAATCAGGAAGTCTTAGCGGTGAGGTCCATCTATTCACTTTAGACGAATCCAGCTGCAGGTATTTGAATGGGATCAATGCATCCGGGTACCACCCATTACCTAATGAAGCGTTTGGGTAGCCCGTACTGTGTTCTTTTACTTCCACAGACCATTCCAGGAATAATTCCGGGTCAATCTTTATTTCAGAAGACCCATTCTTAAAGTTGGGGGCATTCATTTGAATGTTTTCCAGGATTTCATCCGTATGATTGGTAATGACCACCTGAAAAGAGATGTACTCCCCTCTTGCGGCATTCAACGCTACTTCTTTCCCATCAAAGATCCAGTTTTCTTTCAGAGGTTCTTTTACATCATTTAAACCACTCTTAACCACAAAATCCTGTTCAATGATGGTGTTAGTTACCGGATTAAGTCTGACCGAAGAGGGTATGACTGATAGACTCCACGGCTCAGTTGGTTTCTGCTTTTCCTTGTCGCATGCAAAAAATATTCCCACTGTCAATAGTAGTGTCATGAAGAAAATGACCTTATTTTTTTCTAATTGCATTCCTATTCTTTTCATTGATCTTATAGTCCCGATTGTTCCAATAATGAGGATAATTGAGTTTTATTTTACAGGAAAAACCATGAGTTGGCTTAGTGCTTCAGCCTCTCCGATGATAATGTATTTTCCGTCTTCCGAAGCAGCAATGGTCTCCATTTGATATCCCCTCCATGCAATACCCTGCTCGATACCGGGTTCCACCATATCAAACTGAGGATTTCCATAGTCTACAAACCCATCTTCGTCATCATAGCTAAATAGATGCCCATAGCCAGGGTATCCTCCTGCAATTCCATAGATCTTTCCATCACCACCTTCAGCCAGACCTGCAAGTCCAGTCATCATGATGGGTTTTCCCAGGTTTTTGATCTTTTGAGTAGCTGCATTAAGCTTGAAAAGCTGGCCATCCGCACGATTAGCGCCGTAGATCTCACCCTTCGAGGTCTTTACCCAACAATGGATTTGACCAAGAGACCTTCGCCCCCATACTTCCGGTAGCTCCTCCTCAGTTTTTACCAGGGATTTCGTCTTTGGGTCGAAATAGAACAAGACCCCATAGGGTAAGCTGCCATATACCAGACCATTGTCATCCGCAATCAGCGCACGGCTCAGATAATCTTCCGCTGTCACCGAAAAGTGGTCTTCCAACGAAAATCTCACTTTTCCACTGGGAGCAAGGTCTTTGTACACTTCAGATTTCTTTGTCGAGATATCAAAAGAGAAAAAGTAACCCGACGGATACGTGAGCCCATAAAGCACACGATTTGTCGGGTCACTGGTGAGTGCATAAATGCCCTCTCCTATAACTGGCGTACCAAAATCCTTTACAACAAGGTTTTTCTTTTTATCCAGGCTTACACTGATCAGATGCCCGGATGTTGATGAGCTTTGAGGCATAGTACCTGCAAACAGCTGGCCTTTATCGCTTTTAACGAAGCCACTTCTGATTCTTTGCTGACCTTCTACAATTCCTTCCAGATCCTTGATCTCGGTCATTTTTCTACTCTCCAGGGAAGCCGTAAAAACAAAAGGTGATTTCCCCTCAATAGCTGATGTACCACCAACGATGTAGTCTCCTATAACGCTCAATGAAGTAATTTCATTTCGGTATATAGGCAACCTGACCATATCCGTATTCTCTAATGAAGCCTCTATAGCAAAGCTGCCTTCCGGTGTGAAAAAGGTGTATTGAGCGTAAGAAGTAAGCTGAGCTCCCAGCAGCCATACCAATAGTGTGTTTTTTATTGATGTTTGCATTACTTGATATTTTTTTCAGGGTTGAACTTGATCATAAAAGGAATAGAGACTTTATCATCAATTGACGGTAATGACTCGGGTGTATCCTTACTCTTGGGTTGAATTTTACGTCCTGCGAAATACAGATTACCTGATTTGTCTTTGATATCAGATCCCGTGACTTCAGACACCTCTGTGGTTGGAAATTCCAATACAACACGCTTCTTCAGTGTAGCCGGGTCCAGCTCCATCAATACAGAAGTATTGTTCTTTACATAATTGCCATGTCCACCTATGAAATAATAGAGCTTTCCATTATCACCAAGATTCAGATTTGGAATATAGGGTTTCCAAAGTGGCTGATCTGCCAGGTCGTATGCAGCACCCAGGTCCCTGATCTGACCTATTCCATTTTCCTGGGTTTCAAGTTCCACCATTTTGGCACCATAGGTCACAAAGTATATTTTATTTGATCCCATGTCCTTGGCATAAGCCGTAATACCTGTGATTATAAATCCTCCGGGAGTTCCTTCAAAGGCGGGCAGACTTTCTTTAGCAAATACCAGTTTATCCTGGCTCTTTTCATACTTCACCAGCCGCTGGCGCCAATCAACGTAGTAGCAATTACCCCATTTATCCGTAAAGATGACCCGGGGAACATGTGCACTACCCAAGCGTCCATAGTCTTTTTGCACATTGGTTTTCGGATCATAAACAATGAAATGTACCTGGGGATAGGAAATGGCATAGATCTTACCTGTTTCAGGATCCACATCTACATCCTTGATACTTTCATATTGCATCGGAACACCCAGGTTAGTTATTTTCTCTGTCCTGGGATCATAACTCATAAGAAAACCACCAGCGTACCCTTGTGGGTGATTCATCAGGTATTCTTCCCTGGACTCGCCCCCATCTGTACCAAAGATCACTTTACCCCCTGCATCAAAGACAATCTTGGTATGGATCTTACCCTGCCATTGATAATCTCTCAGATGGGCCATTTCATTGACAAAACCTTTCAACTGCATATCATCATTGGCTACTGAATACTCATAAAAGCCAATCTTATTCTTATGGTTGGTTACCCCTATGTAAACAGCATTGTTTACAGGATTATATCCAATATCCCCCCAGGTTGAGTTGGCTTCAGCAAAATCCGGATACATAACAAAATCAATGTTCTTCTCTGTGATTTTGGGTTGTCCAAAGACCACTGACCAACCGCAAAGTGATAAACTAAGGGCCAGTACCAGCACATACCGTGCTCTGACTATTCTCTTAAATTTAAGCATCTGTTTTTCTATAATCTTGTACATTATTGATTCATTGTCCAAACCTCCAAAGGACCGTCATTTTCCACTGCCACCAGTAGGCTATCTTTAGTCCTTTTAATAAATCCGAGTTTTCTGACTTCACCTTCAATATCCAACCCAGATTCATGTAGCCCTGAATATTCAAAAGTTCCGTCATTGTTGCTCAGTAACAGGACACCATTGTTGGCATCATATCTTCCGAACTTCACACGACTTTTGCTGAAATTGCCAGTTAGAAGGATATCCTGACTACCATCTTTATTGAAATCTCCGGGCAAAATGCTATAAACAGGAGCTAACTGAGCCATCAATGGAAGTGACTGAACATCAAAAGTTCCTTTCCCGGTGTTTACCACCAGGCTACTTTCCAGATTCTTTGCCAACAGTGTTTGTGCTCCGTTCATTTCAGCTTCACTGAAAATGCTACCAGAGGTGGCATTAGCATATTCACTATAGCTGATAAAACGTCTCTTTAGATAGTTCATTCCGGCAATCATGTCATCACGTGAAAGAGCTGGGTAACTTTCCTCACCAATGAAATAACACAAAACCGGATCAATCACACCATCTCCATCAAAGTCTTTATAGAGCAAGGATACCGGCCTGGACTCACTGGCTTTAAGCTGTGAGTTTAATCCCAGATTCCCAACCAGATAATCATCATCTCCATCCTGATCGATATCATGCGCCACTATGGTATTCCACCAACCTTCAGTATTATCCAAACCTGTGTTATTAGTAAGTTTCTCCATCGCTGTTTTTGTCTTTCGGAAAATAGTGATGGGCATCCACTCGCCAACCAGTATTAGGTCTTTGCTTCCATCCAAATCATAATCACTCCACACTGCATCCGTTACCATTCCGGGATACATCAGGTCTTTACATACTATTCCTGTAACATCAGAAAAGTGACCGTTGCCATTATTTTCCAATAGGTAACTTCGTGGAGCCAATGGATAGCTTCCAGGCTGTAACCTACCACCAACAAACAGGTCTAAGTCTCCGTCCCCATCCATATCATGAGCTAATACACATGCACCACTGGTCAGCATTTCAGGTAGTGCTCCGCCAGGCTGAAAATAGCCTGACCCATCGTTTAAATACAGCCTGTCCTGAAGGCTCTTATCATTGGCAGAAAACTCACTACCCCCACTTACCATATATAGGTCCTGGTCCCCATCACCATCTGCATCAAAAAATATAGCATCCAGATCCTCTGCACCCAGGTCATTCGAAAAAGCCTGTATTTTATCAAAAGACCCATCTCTTTTTTGTCTAAAAGTCATACCCGGAAATCCCTTTGCACCACCCAGATAAAGATCAGTCAATCCATCACCATCAATATCAGCAAATGCTGCTGCAGGTCCCTGGGTCGATAACATATGTGGCAACAGAATGTCGCTGTCGAAATCGCTGAAATAGTTCTCCTTGTGAATAAAATCCAAACCAGGCACTTCAACATATTTCACAAACAATGAAGGTTTTTTCTTTGGTGTCTGAAAACCCTCAATCGCAATGTTGTATGAAAGTTGGTAGGTGGTATCCACAACCAGGTCATACAGCTTTTGCTGCTTTTGGTCTGGCCAGGTAATAATAAGTGAATCAATGGCTTTAATATCACCCAGTCCTATCACCAGGCTGTTGCTTACTGAAGACTGAAACCCTCTGACTGTTACATTCTCCTGAACAATCAGCTGGCCATTTGCGTGGACTGCAATTTTGGCACCAATTCCAAAGACATTACAAGGTGACCCGTCAAACAGAATCTTTAGTGAATGATGATCAGCATCAGGGGCCGAATTATTTCGATAAATGGATGCATAATCATCCAGATTGTTTACCACGATATCCAGATCCCCGTCATTGTCCAGGTCGGCATAGGTGGCACCATTAGATATCCCTGGTTGTGCCAACCCCCATTCTTCAGCTACATTTTCAAAAGTCAGGTTACCACTATTTTTAAACATATAATTTGGGACAACAATGGGGGGCATCTCTTCTACCATCCGCATATTTGAGGGCATAGGTCCTCCTCGTCGCTGTTTAATGGTTTCATCAGCCATGTACAGGATGAAATCCATATCAGTGAAATTGTGTTTAAACCCATTTGTAATAAAGATGTCTTTATGACCGTCATTATCAAAATCAGCCATGAGACCAGCCCAGCTCCAATCGGTATTTGAAATACCACTCAACTGGCCTATCTCCGCAAAACCATGATCATCACCACGATTTAACTGAAGCATATTCCGCATAGCCTGATGATAAAATCCACTCTCGGAGAGGAGACTAAACTTATAGTAATTGTCGGGTCCAGCCATCATTTTTTGTCGATAGTTGTCTTCAGGTAACATATCCAAAGTCAGGATATCCATGTGCCCGTCATTGTTGATATCGGCAATATCATTCCCCATAGAATTGAGTGAGACATGATCAAAATAGTACTCAAGCTGCTCTGTAAAGCCGCCTTTTTGATCATTGATATAGAGGTAATCCTGCTCATTGAAATCATTGCAGACATATAAATCCGGCCATCCATCATTGTTGATATCAGAAACTGCTATGCCCAATCCAAAGCCCAGCACATTGGACTTAATCCCTGCCTCTTTTGTTATTTCTTCAAATCTTCCCCCTGTATTTTTGAAAAGCTTGTCTCCATAGAGTGGGTTGTTGCTGTTTTTAAGATCCTTTGTTTTTTCATTGAAGTCTGAATACTGAGATAGTGAATGATTGAGCAGGTACATATCCAGGTCTCCATCCTGGTCATAATCAAAGAATGTTGCCTGGGTAGAGTAGCCCGAATCATCAATACCAAAATCCTTTGCTTTCTCCGAAAAAGTCAGATCACCATTGTTGATATAAAGCAGGTTTTTCCTTTGACGGTAATTGTCGTATGCTGACCGGCATACATAGATATCCAGGAGCCCATCACAATTTACGTCTGCCATGGTGACGCCCGAACTCCATCCATTGGCTGCAGCCACACCTGCTTTTTCAGTGATGTCTTCGAATTTAAAATTCCCTTTATTCAGGTACAGTTTATTATCCACCATGTTTCCGGAAAAGTAAATATCCTCCAGCCCATCCTGATTGATATCACCAACCGCTACACCACCACCATTATACAGGTAGTCGTATTTCATGATATTGAGATCCTCATTTTCTACCAGGAGATTCACAAAATCCACATTGGATTCATTCCGTGTGATCTGAGTAAATAACTTACTACTGGTATCTGTACAGGCACCAAAAAGGGATATCAAAGACAATACATAAAGGGATAAGCAATACCTGTTCATCTCATGAATGCGAGCAGTGTGATGAAACAAGTACTCTTTACTTTTAGGCAAAGAGTACTTGCTATTTCTTTCAGTGGATTAGTTCACATCCCACCACAATGGGGTAGTGATCTTATCTTCTTTTACACTTAATAGATTGACAGCAGATTCAACTGCTTCAGTATTTGACTGATACTCCTGGGTAAGGAATGGGATCCTTCGGATATATTCCTCAGCCGGATTAGGTATATCAGGATTGCTGGAATTTGCCACCGGATAAAGACCAATTACTGGCCTTCTTCTATAATCTGCCCAGGCTTCCATGCCATCAGGAAACAGGGCAATCCACTTCTGAAGAGCAATCTGTTCCAGTTGCACAGTCTGATCCGCTCCATCAAACAGGACAGGTACATCACTCAAGGCCGGAGAATTCAGAAAGTCATTCGGCGGCGTAGGAGTGCTCGTGCTGCTGATATAGTCATTGATTGCAGCCTCATCTGTGACACCCCACTGATACATTGAATGGCGAATTCCATCTTCGTAAAGTTCCTGGGATGTTCCTCCCATGCTCCAGCCTTTCAATGCTCCTTCTGCTCTCAGGAAATAAGCCTCAGCAGTAAACATTACGTTTGAAGGAGTAGTTAGATAATCCGACACACCACCTGCTGCAGGTGAGCTCCATCTGGGCCCAATATGAGAGTTGGTCGCTGCTGTGTTCATCGGGTCACTGAGTTGCTCAACTGATAGCCCATTTCTCAAACCTTCATAGGTACCACTTTCCACTGCCGGTATCCAATATTCTGAAATTCGTGGGTCATCAGTCCCTGTCATCACAGATTCCATGGTTGCACTCATCCTAAACTCATTCCAGTCAGACATCTGACTGAGTGGGTTGATATCCACAACATTATTTAGTGCAGTTGCATCATCGTCTGGGCTTACTTCAAAGACGCCACTTGCATAGGCCGCTTCCGCTTCAGTCTTTGCTCTGTCAGCATCTACATTTGAAATCCTCATGGCCAGTCTTAGTCTTAATGTATTGGCAAACTTGATCCACTTATTAATATCACCTCCATAAATGATATCAAACTCTCCAAAAGCATTGCCACCGGCATTCGCTTCCAGTACCGTAATGGATTCGTCCAGTCGCTTAAAGAAGTCATCGTAGATCAGGTCCTGACTGTCATAGGAAACCGATGTACCCGGTACACCTGCATTGAAATATGGGATAGCACCCCAATAATCCGTTACCCTGTGGAATGAATACACCCACCAGACGTTGGCCAGGGCATATTCTGCCGACGTTGGTTCAGTGTTTTCAAAGATTGTCTGAAGTTGAGGTACTATCTGAATATACTGGCCTGTCCAAACGCTATTTACCCAACTCATATTGATCTCATACCTATCAGTTGGAAAATAAGAGGTGACGTTAGCCACATACTGAGCATACTGATCTGAGAACAGATTCTGTTGTACCTGGCCATTCCAGCTGACTGCATCTTGAGCTTTTGTAAAAAGGAATGGCAATTCAGCTTTACCAATCGATCCGATACTACTTTGATCTGTGTTGATCTCAGCAAAATCATTTGTACAGGAGTTGATCATCAATAAAGTCATTGAAAATATCAATGCCTTTGTTACTGTATGTATATTTAAATATTTCATGATTTTCAATTCAGTTATTCAAATTAAAAGCTCAGATTAATGTTGAACCCAACACTTCTTGTAGATGGCATTCCATATTCGATACCCTGAAAGCTGTTGAGTGACCCGATGCTTACATCCGGATCAAACCACATCTTTCTCTTTCCAACACCAGGAATGTCCAGAAGTGATTCACCTCTGTATAACCACAAGAGGTTTCTGGCCACAAAAGACAATTTGACTGATTGAATAAAAGATGTATTTCCAAGTGGTAGTGAATATCCCACCGAAAGTTCCCTCACCCTGAAGTTCGTAGCATCATAGGCAAAAAATTCTCCTGTAGAAGATCGTTTATTGGAAACGGTCTGCCAGAAAAGCTGTGCATCTATCTCAGCATTGACAGGATCTCCATCTGTGTTGACACCACCCAGGTTCCAGCCTCCTTCACGATATGGAAGCGTACTTTCAGTAATTCCACTATGAGCCAGGTTGGCCTCTGTTCCTGAAATAATAATACCCCCAACACGGCCGTCAATCAAAAGCCTTACTGAGATGTCTTTATATCTAAATGAATTGGAGAGTCCAAGTAGGGCATCAGGATTAAAATTACCAATCAAAGAAGGTTGCTCACCTACCGCTCCAGAAAGAATAGGAACTCCAAGGTCATTCACCAACAATTCACCATTGTCATTTCTGGCCCATTTAGAGGCTACAAGATCGCCATAGCTACCACCCACAGCAATTTGAGGTCGTCCGCCCCAGTCAGCCCAGCTGCCCAGGTAAACAATATCGAGTCCCTCAGACAAGGCCTTAACCTCATTATTGTTGAAAGAAACGTTGAAGTCTGCTGTCCAGTCAAACGCCTTTGTCACGATAGGACTAGCCTTAAGGATGATTTCAACACCGCTATTCTGGATATCACCGGCATTGATATACTGGCTATTGTACCCGGTACCAGCAGGCAGAGAGATCTGTAAAAGCTGATTGATTGAATTAGACTTATAGTAGGTAAATTGAGCTGAATACCTGTTATTCAAAAACTTGGCGTTCAATCCAAACTCCAAACTTTTCACAATTTCAGGTTTAAGACCAGGAATAGAAAACGTGCTTCCCCTTGAGATATAGCCATTGGCTACACCTGCAGAATAATTATAGGTATTTGTCAAAAGACCAAACTGTCCACCATTACCTACCTCAGCGTAGCTGGCACTTAATTTTAGTAACGAAATGGCCTCCGGCATACTCAACATCTCAGAGAGGATACCAGATCCACCAAGTGAATAGTATTGAAACGAATGCGGTGCAGGAAGTCTACTATCCCAATCGTTTCTCAAGCTAGCATCCAGAAACAACATATCTTTATAGGAAAAGTTGGCCAGTCCAAAAACTGACTGCGTCTGCACATGTGTTGCGGCATAGCTTACAACAGGGTTAGTAGCAAAATTGGTTGAGAACTTGTTGGTTACATTCAATCCATTGGCTACTGTTTGGTCCTGAGTAAATTGTCGGTCATTGTAAATAGCCCCTACGTGGTAATCTACATTGAATGATTCCCCGATCTGATTGCTACCATCAAACATCAAGTCATACCACTGCGTGGTGCTTATAGCATAAGACTGAGCAAAGTATCCACCAGGCCTTGTAGCCCATGATACGGTACCCTGACTAGTTTTTTGATCTGCAATAATGGTAGACTTGTCCAGATTTGCTCTACCTTTTACTGAGAGCCAGTCTGTGAGCTGATATTTAGCTGACAGATAGCCAAAGACTTGATTTCTATCTTCATGCCGTCTGTCGTAGTTCGTTACCCAGTATGGGTTTTGATACCTGTATGACAAAGTGGATGGAAATGGTGCCGGTGTGAGCACTCCAAATTCATCTGTTGTCTCAAAATTCTTCACATCATCAATGGACATATTTCGTGGGATCTGATAAGCATCCAACACTGCAGTATTCCCTTCAGTTGACCTGAGGATTCCATCCACATCAGAAACGAAGTAAGTGATCTTGGCATCAGTGCTAAGCTTCTCTGTGATTTGGTTTGTCAATCTTAGATTGATGTTGTGGCTCACAAGCTCATTATTAGGAACGATTCCGCTTACGTTAGAATGAGTATATGACAAATATCCCTGAGCTTTTTCTCCACCACCTGAAACGCTAATTGCATTGGTAGCATTGACACCGGTTTTAAAGAAGTCTTTTACATTATCCGGTTCAGCATTATAAGTTCTGCTCTCGCCCAGCAGGTTGGTATACTGCTGCCCATTCATTTTTTCTCCCCAGTTCTCACCAGAGGTTGCATCCAACACACCATTGCTCCCCTGTCCGTATTCATTCTGGAAATCAGGAAGTGAAAAAGGAGTATTGAAGGTTATACCAGAGTTTACGTTTACTGAAACTCTTTCTTTACTTCCTTTTTTAGTGGTAATGACTACAACACCATTACCTGCCTGGCTTCCGTAAAGTGCTGCAGCGGCGGCACCGTTCAGGAGTGTCATGGATTCGATATCGTCCGGATTGATGTTCACTCCACGACTGTTGGGTACACCATCTACCACAATCAACGCGCTATTATCTCCACTGATGGAGCTATTTCCTCTTAAAATGATACGTGCCTCACTACCAACACCACCTGAGCTTTGGTTGATCAACGCATTGGCCACCTTACCTTGCAAGGAGTTAATAACGTTGTTTGGGTCCCTAACCTCCGTAAGCTCTTTGGCCTCTACACTTTGTGTGCTATAGGGCAATGATCTTGATTCACGAGAAATACCCAACGCTGTAACAACAATCGCCTCGAGCTGGGTCTCATCTACCTGCATCTTTACATCAATGACAGATCTCCCATTTATTGGCTGGCTTGTACGGGCATATCCAATAAAAGAAAATACCAGAACCTGATCATCATCAGCAGTTAAGCGGTAGTTACCCTCGATATCTGTGACCGTCCCTTGTGCGGTACCATCAATGAATATTGAGACACCAGGCAAAGGTTCTCCATTTTCATCTGTCACCTTACCTGAGATGGTTTGCTGAGCTACTACTCTTTCAGTGACGGCTGGAAGTAAAGACTTTTTAGCTGCCACAATGGCAATGGACTCATTGACTCTTTTGAGTGAGACCTCTGCCTGTATAGAAATTTCCCTTAAAAGATCATCCATCTGCCATAAACCTGGTTCCAGGTCTATCTTTTTCTTATTTAAGGATTTATCCAGGTAGGCAAAAGTGAAACTTGACTTAGCCTCAATTTCAGTGACTAGTTCCATTAAAGACTGTACTCTTCCCTTGTTTTCCAGGTTAATGGAAATTTCTGCAAGGAATTTACGCTGGGCATCCGTTTCTGTTGCCAAAACCATGGAAACAGAAAGGATCGCTATTAATACATATATCCCAAGTCTGGACATACGCGAAAGAAATTTTAGTAATTTTACTTTCATATTAGTTTTAGTTTAAATGTGCTGAAACTTCGAGGGAGTTGAAGACCGACCAAAGTATTTCGACTCCCTTATTTATTATTTGATTATTATGGTATTTTCATCTATTTCATATTTAATATCATAAGTGTATGTTAATATTTCCATGACCTCTTTAAGTGTCGGATTGCCATGACTGGCCGTGTATCGTTTATCATCATCGATTTTTCTTATGATCTTGTAATCCACGCCATACCAGTTTGAAATAATTTCCATTACTTCGGTGATGGTGGCTTTCTCGAAGGTGATCTTGTTATCTACCCATCCGAAGATCAAATCCTCATTTCCAAGCTTGTTGACAATCAGCTCAGAACCTCCCAACGAAGTGATTTCGTTGGGATTCAAATGCACATTATCCTGTCCCTGTCTTACACGAACTTTACCGGTTTTCACTGCCACATAACTATGTCTGCCATCATATGCTTTGATATTGAAAGAAGTACCCAGCACCTCCACTTCGTTGTTATTGAAATGCACAATAAATGGTTTATGGGGATTTGGTACTACTTCGAAAAAGCCTTCCCCGATCAGCGTCACTTCACGGATATCTGATGAAAAATTCTCCGGGACAATGATCTTACTTTCTGAGTTAAGTTTCACTTTAGTACCATCAGGTAGGATGGTAGTTATTTTTTGCCCAGGAGAGGTGACCTTCTCAATATAATTGATGGTTGAGTGTGTACTCTGAAGATCACTTTCCAAAGTGATATAGGCATATATTGAAATCAATGAAGCGATCAGAACTACAGCTGCATACCGAACCATCCTACCGATCGCAAATTTCTTATTAGGTTTGGAGGACTGATTCGATTCATTCAGCTTGTCTATTTCTGATTTAAGTCTACTGAATACCTTTTGTTTACGATCAGGAAACTTCAACTCCCCCTGAGCCCAGAATTTTTCCATCTGTTCGAGAATGACAGGGTGTGACTCATCCTCATCCAACCACTTCTTCAGTTTGTGTTGGTCCTCAAGAGAAATCTCTCCTATTAAATAATTGATAATCAGTTTATCCATATCAACTTTAAATGCGATACTATTAAAGAGCAGGTTAACTGAAAATGATATGAAGAATGCCTAAATATTTACAATTATTTAATCAAATATATCTTTTTGCTTAAATAATGTTAACCCAAGGTTAATTTTAGCATGAGGTTTTAATCAAATAAAAACGCAGCCTGCGAGATCAATAACGGAATTAATGCGTGATTGATATTGCGGTAATAATTGTCTGAAGATTGTGTTTCGTGGTATCTGTCATACAAATACTTACGGATGATGGAGGAGGCTTTAGTAAGCTGTGTGCGGACGGTAGAGATTGAAATACCTAGCTCATCGGCGATCTCCTGGTATTTCAGGTGCTGATTTCTGGCCATGTTGAAGATAAGCTGGCATTGCTCAGGTAAAGTAGCGACAATCGTTTCTAATGAATCCGAGAGCTCCTTGGCAAGTAATAATTCTTCCGGATCCACTTTGTCCATGAATCGGACTGTATTATCTAGTATAGTTGCCTCAAGTTTGTTTGGTTCTTCATATAAAATACGAGTAGCCTGATTCTTGACAGCGATAAACAGATAAGAATCCATCTGCTTGATCTCGTTAAAACGATGCCTGTTTTTCCACAAATTAAGAAAGACCTCAGCGATGATGTCCTCAGCAAGCTGATCTGACTTAACCATGGTCCTGGCAAAGAAATAAAGCCTGTCAAACTGCTCGGTGTAGATCATCTCAAACTGCTCTTCAACAGATTTGAGTCTATCGAAGCTGACTACTTTACTTACTTTTCCTGGTTTTACTGCCATTTCCCAATAATGTCACTCGAAGTCTTGAGGAATTCAAAACCGATACCGAATTAAGCATAAATATCCCACTTTTCAAATTCTTTTTTATATTATCAACAGCGGTTAAAGTAAGAATATAGTAAGTTTTTTACTTTTGAAAGGTTTCGAAATTATACCCCCTCCCCCAACAACTGCATACAATACCACTCNTGCCTGGGTAGNTGGAAAGGGCCTTTGAAGATGTTGCCTTTGGCGGATTGCGAGACGGAGCCATCGCGATGGAGGTAGCCAAACCACTCACCGTGTTTTGGATCCGGAAAGTAGCTGTAGCTGTAGTCGTGGACTAGCCGGTGCCACCGGGCATATTTCTCTTCTCCGGTGAGTATGTAGGCCAGTAGCGTAGCGATGATGGTCTCATTGTGAGGCCACCAGAATTTCATGTCATGCCAGTACTCCTGTACAGGCTTATTAAATACATCCTGATAGTAGTAGATCCCTCCGTATTCCTGGTCCCAGCCTCGCTCCCACATGTAATCCAGCATCCTGCAACCCAGCGCGATCAGCTCCGGGTCATTATTCCGGATCCTCGCTTCGTGAAGAATGAACCAGGCACCCTCAATGGCATGACCAGGATTTAAGGTACGGCCATCAATGTGATCAATGATACTCCCGTCCGGAGCTACCTGCTCCATCACACAGCGAATATCATCTTTCACGAAAGTTCTGATCTCAGCTATGCATTGATCGATCACTCCCGGGGCTCGCGGGTCACCGATAGTATCCAATACCTGTCGGGCGGTGTTGAGCAGGATCATCGGAACGCCAATCCCTTTCGTAGGACGGACATTTGTGAACTTGGGAGTAAATTCTTCCGGGTGTTGGGCATAGTGAATACACTTTCCAAATAGCTCACGAGCTTGCTCTGCCACATCCTCACTACCCGATGCTTTGGCATAGGCTGCATAGGCGATCACCGCAAAGGTCTCTGAAAAGAAGTATCTCCGCTTACGAATAGGTTGGCCGTCCCTGGTCATATGAAAGAACATCCTTCCATCGGTATCAAAGCATTTTTGAGAGAGGAATTCATAGCCCAGCCTGGCACCATCCAGCCACTCCTCTTTTTGCTCAACAGTATTGTACAGATTGGCCAAAGTCCAGGTAGCTCTTCCCTGAAACCAGACGGACTTGTCATCATCAATGAGTGAACCGTCTGCATCGCGCATCAATAGAAACCCACCGTGTTCTTTGTCATAGCTGCGTGGAAACCAAAAAGGAATCGTATTGCTCAGTAGCCTGTCACGGTAAAATTGACGAAGGTGATTTAGTTCCTCTTTAGTGTACCCCATGGTGCTCTTATTGGTTCAGCTTACTTGCGTACTGTTCGAAACCAAGGCTTTTTGCTTCCTGTTCAAAGGCTGCAAACTGGGTATCAGTCATATTCCCTACCGGTAACCGAAACTCACCACAATTCAGACCTATAAGTTTCATGTAAGCTTTACCAGTTCCCATTCCTCCATATTTGCCCAGCAATCCGATCAGGTCGATGGATGCTTGTTGCAATTCCCTGGCTACAGACAATTCATTTCTACCGGAGGCTTCCATTAATTGATGGTAAAGCGGAGCCATGTAATTGTAAGTACTTCCCACAAAACCCTTTACCCCGGTCGCCAATGCCGATAGCATACTTTCGTCCCGCCCCCACAACATGTCATACTTTCCACCTGCAAAATGTATACAGGATAGAAAATCCATAAAATCTTCATAGGTGTATTTGATCCCGGCAAAGTTTGGAATGCGATTGTGAACAAGTTCAAGCAACTTCTTCATCGGGAAGTTTACCCCGGTGAGGACAGGGATGTGATAATAGTAGAAAGGCATCTCCGGAGTAGCAGCAGCTACCTGCTCACACGTGTCAACCAACAGCGAAATATTGGAAGGCTTGTAATAAAATGGCGAAGTGTATGAAACCGAATCAAAGCGGCAATCCCGGGCATGCTGAGCAAGCTCGATACTTTCAGGGATACAATTACCTCCCAGAAACATAATCAAAGCAAAATCATCATCATTTGCTGCACATGCTCCCCAGGCTTCAGCTATTGCCTTTTTTTCATCCATGGTAAGGGAAGCACCCTCCCCTGTTGAACCACACGCAAAAGCACCCTTAACACCATTTTGCTTCAACAGCTGGTAATAGGATGAAATAAGTGAGGGATTCACCGTTCCATCAGGATTCATGGGTGTGAATGGAGCTGCGATTAATCCGGTTAAGTGGCTATGATTCATGTTCTATTTGATTTGAGTCCTGGCTAATTCTTCTAGTTGATCGAGTGTAAATCTCACACTTACGATGTATGGCTTCTTTCCTCCTTCCCAATGCCCATAGGTGGTGGTCACAATGGTGCCATCTGGCAAAACTTCTACTCCGGGATATGCTGTATCATAATCCCACCCACCCTCAGAAGGGTAGTTTTTCTTCAGTCTTACTACATATTGTCCCTCGGTACCCTTCACCAGGTCGTCATAAGTACCAACCCAACCTCCCCAACTCGTTTCGAATGGACGATCTGCCTGTTTTTGTTTCGGTGATATGGTGCGGAAGCTGATAAAAAGCCTTCCGTCAGGCGTATACTTTCCGGTGTGTCGATCCCCAGTTAAAGCCAGTGGTAATTCCCGTGGTTGGGACCAGGTCTTTCCTTCGTCATCGGAAAAAATAATGTAGGAGTTCTTTACCCGCTTGTTTTCTCTCAGCAATACAGCAATTTGCTTTCCATCCGGAGATCGGATGATTCCCGGTTCGCAAAGAAAAATGGTGCTGTCCTTAAAAATCGCTTCGGGATCCGACCAGGTAAGACCACCATCAGTACTTTTTGTAGTGTAAACGGACATGAATCCGGAGCTTTCACCAGCTGGTGAACCCCAGAACTCTCCTTCACCGCCCTTAATAAATCGACCATCATCGTGAAAGGTGGCCATGTAGTGTCCGACTCCTGTATTCAGTGGTGTGGTTGATCCCATTACTGTGATTCCTCCCCAATCCCCAACTGGTTTTAGCTCAGTCCAGGTATACCCGTCATCCTCACTGATAGAAGTTCTGATCGGATACAGCCCCGACCACATCACAATCCTTTTCACGCCTTGCGCATCCACTGTCCGCATCAACGTGGGTGTTTCACGGCTAGTGGCCCAGCTCTCCGGAACTGGAAGGCGATCACTCCAGGTCTTTCCACCATCTTCACTCCTTTTTAAGATGGCGGGCCCTCTGCCATGGCCTTTCGGATAACTGGCCAGTATGGTTTTTCCATCTTCCAGCAGAATGGTGGAAATATGCCCCAGGTATTGACCCTCCTCGCGATCCACCACTACCTGGGCGATCTCATCTACATCAAGATCGACTGCAGGAATGGTCACCTTGTCCATCATTGATTCTTCTTCCTTCTCGGACTGCTGCTTGCAGCCAAATAAGATAATTACCAGGGTTATCAGCCAAAACTTCTTCATCATTAAAGATTAATATGTATTACATATTTTATTTAATTGACCCAAATTAAATCACTTTTCGAGATAATATCATCAAATAAAAGAATTAATTCTATAAATTGGCATCATAATCACTATTATGTTATACATAATATGACCATAACAAGCATACATCAGGAAGAACAACCCACAGAAAATCATTCTTTGGTAGACCGTGTGGAAACGCAAATTGTTGAGCTGCTTCGGCAGCAAAAGCTCAAAGTGGGTGATGTCATTCCCAAGGAAATGGAACTAACGGAAATGCTCGGAGTGAGCAGAACTGTCATTCGTGAAGCTCTTATGCGGCTGAAGGTGATGGGGCTGATAGAATCCAAAAAGCGTAAAGGGTCTGTCATCACCAGCCCTGACATCTTCAATGTGTTGAGTAAAAGCATGAACCCTCATATCCTGGATCAGGAAACGCTCAAAGATATGTTTGAGCTTAGACTGGCCCTGGAAGTAGGCATGGCAGATTTTATCTTTCAACGGATCACCCCAGATGACATCAACGAGTTGAAAGAGATTGTATCCAAAGAGCCGGAAGCGTCGGAGGAAGATCGGTTCTTTATTGAACATGAAATCTCCTTCCATTCCAAACTCTATGAGATCTCGAATAACCAAAGCCTGAAGAACTTTCAAAAGCTCCTGCTCCCGCTATTTGACTATGTGCATAACAGTGGGTTGCTCAAGATTCCGGTGAATAGTCTTCGCTATGTTTCTCACAAAGGGCTGGTGGATGTGCTGGAAAATGGTTCACCGGAACTATTCAGGAACGCCATGAGAAATCATTTAGAAAACCATTTTTTACGCTTGTTCTAAACCTTATGCAAGACTGGAAAGACCTAAAATTATTATTAGCTGGATGTGGCTCTATCGGGAAACGACATGCCAGAATCCTAACGGAGCTTGGAGTAAAAGAGCTCTATGTTTTTGATCCGAACCCGGAAAGTGTAGATGCTCTGATCCGGGAGCTTCCCCATATAAAAAAGTGCGACAGCTATGAAGCTGGATTACAGATCGTGGATGCCGCATACATCATGACCCCTACCCGACTGCATGTACCCATGGCCATTCAAGCGATTGATGCTGGATGTCATGTGTTTATCGAAAAGCCCATCTCTTTGACCATGGAAGGTGTATCGGAATTGGCCAACCTGGCTGAATCCAAAGTTAAAAAAGTGATGGTCGGGCTTTGCACCCGGTATCATGAAGGCATCCGGAAAGCCAAAAGTATGCTCGATTCAGGAAGAATCGGCAGGCTGGTATCCATCCGGTCATTGGTCGGGGAACATTTTCCTTCCGTCCACCCGCAATACAAGACCATGTATTATGCAAAGTATTCCGGCGCGTTTGAGTTGATGCACGACCTCGACCTGGCGCTTTGGTTTGCCAATCAGCAGGTAGAAAAGGTCATGTCCGTCTATGGCAGCTTCAGCGATATTGATATTGAAGCTCCGGACACTGTAGAGTTCCTACTTAAGTTTGAGGATCGGTGCACGGCAACTGTCCATCTGGATTTTTTTCAAATGCCCAGACGAAGAAATATGGAGCTTATCGGCACACAAGGAGTATTGATGATCGACTTTACTTCCTGGGATGAATATACCATTTCTATCTACGATGCCCTTTCACAGCAATGGGAACATCAGAAAGGGCTGACGCAGCGTGACGATATGTTTAGAGATGAAAACCTGGACTTCCTGGAGTCTGTTGTCAATGATCTTCCCATTTTCTGTGACATCATAGAGGGTTGTAAGTCTCTCAGGGTCATCGAGGCTGCTCAGACTAAAACCGAAGATATTAACCTGATTCAAAACATCTAATATGTCAACAACAAATCTATTTAACCTAAAAGGCCAGGTAGCCCTCATCACCGGTGGATCACGTGGACTTGGCTATGAAATGGCTTGTGAGCTCGCGAATGCAGGCTGTGACCTTGTCATTACCTCACGCTATGAAAATAAACTGGAGCAGCCCGTTCAAAAGCTTCGAGATGAATTTGGAGTAGATGTATTGGGACTTCCGCTCAATCAATGTCATCATGAGCAGGTAAAAAGCGTCATGGAAAAAGCGCAACAATGGAAAGGACACATTGACATTTTGATCAACAATGCGGGTGGTGGATCGGGTGCCAGTGAAGGTGACCTGTTTAAACGAGACCCGGCAGATATGGTAAACCTCATCAACACCAACCTCATTGGAGCACTTTTTTGTTGCCAGGAAGTCGGCAAGGTCATGGCAGCCCAAAAGTCTGGCAAGATCATCAACATTGGTTCAATCGCCGGTATGGTTGGTCGGGACCGAAGCATGTACCGCAACAACAATAAATCCGAACAACCCATAGACTATGCGGCAGCAAAGGCTGGTGTAATCGGTATGACCCGAGACCTGGCAGCCTACATGGCACCATATGGAGTTTGCGTGAACTGTATCTCTCCAGGTGGATTTCAGGGAGAAAGCTTACCCCAGGAGTTCGTCGATGCTTATAACAAAGCCACTGCGCTTGGTAGAATGGGGAAAATGGGACAAGATCTGAAANGGACAGCACTGTTCCTCGCCTCTGCAGCCTCTGACTATATTACCGGACAAAATATTGTGGTAGATGGAGGCTTTACCATCTGGAAATAAATAATCAAAACCCCGACTGATCTTGAAAAACTACATCTTACCCCTGCTAACCTTTTTAGTATCCTTTTCCTTATCAGCTGAAAGGGACATCAATCTTACCTCCCAACAAACCATTGGGAGCCTGACCAATATAGAAGCTATACCAGGAGATGAAGGCCTTGCTGGTGCTTTTGCTGGAAGAGTTGGTGATTACTTGATTTTTGCCGGAGGTACAGCTTTTCCGAATGGAAAGCCCTGGGAAAACGGCACGAAATACTTTTCGGATGCCATCCTCATTTTTCGGTTGGATGGTTCCCTTAAAGAAGTCGATTTTTCCCAAAAGCTGCCCTATGGAATGGGTGAGGGAGCGTCGGTTACGGTCAATGATCAACTTTATTGTATCGGCGGGCTAACTGCCGATGGGTTGAGTGATGAGGTTTTGAGGATCTCGTATGACGGGAACCTTACCATCAATCAAATGCCTAAACTGCCAGAGCCACTTAAAAACGTGGCTGCAACAGCCATTGGAAATACCGTCTATGCTGTGGGTGGAGAAGGAAATTCNGGCATTACAACCTATTTTTTATCGCTGGACCTTACTAATCCTGAAGTAGGGTGGCAACAACTACCAGCTTTTCCCAAACCCTTGACAGCTGCTATAGCTGTGGCACAGATGGATGGGACGGAAACAAGCATTCATGTGATAGGAGGTCGGGGAAAACAATCGGGTGAACTCCTAAATAATTTCTATTCATCTGTTTTTCGATATCAGCCCTCAAAGGGACAATGGGAAGCCAAACGAGATATCAGGATCGATGGAACAGCCATCAAACTAGCTGCCACCGCGGCGATCCCTATAGGAGCATCGCACATTGTGTTGGTAGGAGGTGACAACGGACAGGTATTCAACCGGGTAGAGCAGGCTATTTATGATTTGAACATTGGAGACGAGACCGCACAAAAAAGAAGAGATTCACTCTGGGTAAACCACACTGGCTTTAATGACCGTGTGCTGGTGTACAATACTGTTTCAGATACCTGGTTTAACGCCGGAGAATGGAGAGGCACTCCGATTGCCGTTGCACCCGCGGTTGCCTTGGGAAAGTCAGTTATCGTTCCGGGTGGTGAGATCAGTCCTGGTGTCAGGAATCCTGAAATTAGCCAGCTTCAGTTTTCTACGGAACCGGATTTTGGGTGGTTCAATTACCTGGTATTGATCCTTTATTTTGGAGGTATGCTCATGCTTGGCTTTTTCTTTATGAAGAAAGAAAGCACTACCGATGAATTCTTTAAAGCTGGCGGCAGAATCCCCTGGTGGGCAGCTGGCATCAGCATCCTCACCACAACCCTTAGTGCAATTACCTTTATCTCCATCCCGGCAAAGGCCTACGCTTCAGACTGGCGGATGTTTATGTACAACATGTCCATCATTCTGGTAGTACCAGTTGTCATCACGTACTTCCTGCCTTTCTTCAGACGGTTCAAACTGGACACTGCCTATGAATACCTGGAAATCCGTTTTAACAGACCCGTGAGGTGGATGGCCTCCTCCCTTTTCGTCTTCTTTATGGTCAGCCGGATTGCCATCGTGCTTTTCCTCCCCTCCCTGGCACTGAATGCTGTCACTGGATTCAGCGTCTACTGGGCGATCATCATCATGGGTGTGGTGACGATCATCTATTGTACCAGCGGTGGTATGGAGGCTGTGGTGTGGGGAGACGTGATCCAGGGCATCATCCTCATGTCCGGAGCTATCATCGCACTGGGATATATGATATCCGGCATTGATGGAGGGCTTGGCAGTTTTATTGACATTACCAGCCAGCAGCATAAGTTTAACCTGCTGGATTTCAGGCTATCCCTGAGTGAACCTGTTTTATGGGTTGTGCTAATCGGCGGACTGGCTAATTCCCTGGTCACGTTTACCAGTGACCAGAGTATCGTGCAGCGTTACATGTCCACCAAAGATGAGAAAGCCACTGGTCGCAGCATCTGGCTCAATGGTATCCTAAGCGTACCTGTCACCATCATCTTCTTCCTGCTGGGAACAGCCCTGTATGCTTTCTATACCTCAAACCCTGAACGTCTGGCTATCACCAACCCTAATATTGACTCGGTATTTCCGCAATTCATTGTGAGTGAAATGCCTGTTGGGATATCGGGATTATTGATTGCCTCGATCTTTGCCGCCGCCATGTCTACCCTATCGTCCAACATCAACTCAGTAGCTGCGGTGGTCACCTCCGACTTTTATAAGCAGGTGGCAAAAAACAGCACCATCAAAGGTCAGATGCAGGTAGCCCGTTGGTCTGGTATTGTTGCTGGCGTTTTCGGTATGGGTATGGCCCTCATACTCGCCACCTGGGACATCGCCTCCTTATGGGACCAGTTCAACACGTTTGTCGGGCTGCTGACCGGCGGCCTTGGAGCACTCTTCATCATGGGGATTTTCTTCCCCAGGATTTCAGGACCGGCAGCTTTCTTTGGAACGTTGGGCAGCCTGGCTGTTCTGACCTTTGTAAAGAACCAAACGGACCTTTCCTTCTTACTTTATGGATTGATCGGGCTGGCATCGAGTATCTTACTAGGCCTATTGATCAGCATTTTCTTACCGAATAAGAAGGAAGTAAAGGTAAGCACCTGGGGGAGCAGGGAGAGGGAATAATGACTTATAAAACCTGTTTCCAACATTTCATTCGAAAATATCAGTTACCCAGCTACTGTACTTCGATTGTAATAATTCATGTTTCTCAGGGTATCTACCTATCAGGTTGTTACTTTCTGTTGGATCCAAACGAAGATTAAATAAGTAATCTTCTCCATTTTCCATTAAGAGTTTCCAATCATCATCTCTTACGGAATAAGCATAAGAGTTTGTATAGGGGTTTTTGAAGTGCCAAAATAGTGTCCTTGGTTCCACAGGTTTTCCTCCCAATATGGTTTTGCTGATATCAATTCCATCAAACTCGTATGCTGGATCTCTCAAATCCATACCAGCTAATGAAACAAAAGTTGGTGTCAGGTCCATTGTCAAGATTGTTTCATGACATACAGTGCCTGCCGGGATATGACCAGGCCAATGGGCAATGGCTGGTAATCGATGCCCTCCTTCGAAAAGGCTTCCTTTTTCACCACGAAACGGATAATTACTACCCACCCACGAATAAGCACCATTGTCAGAGGTAATGAATATCAATGTGTTTTCCCGAAGCCCAGAATCCTCAAGAGCATTTACAATTGCTCCAACACTCTGATCAACAGCTTCAATCATGTCTTTATATGCCCGCTTGTACTCACTTTCCGCAAGTGGACCGTACTTCGATTGATGCCAAACTTTTCCTTCTGTGCGATGACCAGGATCATCTGGTCCCTGAAAAGGGAAATGTGCAGCAAGATGAGAAACGAATAGGAAAAAAGGTTGACCAACAGATTCCTTAATAAAATTGACAGAGTGGTTTGTCACCAGATCCGTTAAATATCCAGGTTCATCTTTCAACTGTTGATCCCTGAACCAGTCAAGCTCACCGGTCCTGGAAATATGAGTATGATAATCGGGGGTGTTGTTGCTTGTATAGCTTACATCAAAGCCCTGATCATTGGGTCCATACAAACTCACATGCCCAAGGTGCCATTTACCAAAAACAGCACTTTTGTAACCTGCTTTAGACAAATGTTCAGCTACTGTTTTTTTATGAAGCGGCATTCCCTCTTGCATTGTAAATCCAATGGCATGCTCCACATTGGTCCGTTGTTGATATTGACCGGTCATGAGTGCAGCTCTTGTAGGACTGCACACCGCCCCATTCGAATGAAAATCTGTAAAGATCATTCCTTCTTTGGCCAATTGATTAATGTTTGGGGTTTGATGTATCTCATTACCGTAGATCCCCAGATCTCCATACCCAATATCATCAATGACTATTAACACAATATTTGGTGTTGTTGCTTCATGCTGACAAAATGCCTTTGAAATAGCACAACAGATAGCTAAACAAACAAGCATTGACCTATGAATACCTATCATCAATTGTTCGATCCGTTCGACAATACCTGGCCCTGACTTTCAAGAATTCTCCTTACTTCCCCAATCTTTACATTCCTCGGTTGCTCGTGTGACAGCAAACAAACATGGGCAGCTACTCCGGCAGCCTGTCCTAAAGACATCCAGGTAGGCTCCATTCGTACCGAACAAAATCCCACATGGGTAGCTGACAATGCCACCGGCACAATCAGTCCATCAACCGAGGATGGAAGCATCGCTCTGTACGGAATTTCGTAGGGACGTGTTAAGTGAGCCATCATACCCAAATAGCCTTCGAGAACAATCTTGTCTTTATCTGACTTTTTTGTCACTGGAAAACTATCGATGGGAAACTCTCCCATGGCAATGGTGTCGTGATGCCTCATAAAACCTGGCACCTCATCAGTAATGGCTACATCATGTTCGGTCAATGTGTATTCACCATTTAAGCGTCGGCCTTCCCTCACATACAATTGAAAAGGGAAATGATTGTTGTCCGTGAACTCATCTAAAGGTAAGTGGTACTGGTTGGCCATTGCTCTATGCTTCTCACTTATTTCCTTATCATTCTGCAAAAACCAGATCAGGCCCAATGAAATCTGACGATGATCCTCAGAGACCCGAATCCTTTTTTCGGCATCACCTTCGATGTACCCTTTATTCACTTCCGGGAAAGGAAATGCCAGCGCTCTTGGATTGGTATTTGCATCCACTTTTCCATTGGGCAAATCCGTGACAGACCAGGCCCTTACCATGGTATTGAAATGCTCAGGATAATAGCCCCACCCCTCATGAAACGCTTTCGGCGGCTTGAAACGGCCCGAGTTTAAATCTTCAAAATAAGGAGCATACAAAGCTCGATCGTATCCGACAGGCGGCTCCTCTAGCACCAAGCTGTTTTCGGGATTTGTGGTGAAGCAATATCGATAGGTATAGGCCTGAACGCGGTCATCAGCAGCCCCTGATCCTCCTAATATCTTTCCATTTTCATAATCATAGAAGATCTCTCCTGCATGTGGCTCCTTGAAGTCTGCTCGCCCTTCACGGCCCAACCGATAATCTGCACCAGCAAGGGCATACAGGTCCCCCTCGTAGGTGGCATCAATGAAAACACCCCCTGAAAGCTTCAGTAGGTCTCCTGAACCTTTGTTGATTACTGATACATACTTGATCGATTTCCCTTCCATGCCGGTTTCACTGACTGTATGATTGGTAAGGACTGTGATATTTTTTGTCTCTTCGATCATCTTGTTCAATACAAGCTCTGCCACAGAAGGCTCGAAATAATATCCTTCACGACTCAATTTCACTTCATCAGAAGTAGGTCCAAACTTTTCTTTGTAATGTTCCAGCACCCTTCCCGTAAACTCTCTAAAAAGTCCACCGATATACGCTTTTTGTTCCACATCACTTTTACCTAATCCACTGGCCGTCATACCGCCAAGGTGCTTATGGGACTCAATCAAGGCCACTTTATGGCCCAGCCTTGCAGCTGTTATGGCTGATGCCAGACCACCCGGTGTTCCACCTACCACTACTACTTCATATTTCGATTCTTTGATCATTTCAGTCGTTTATTTAACTTCTTTTTTACGTGTCCACACCGTAAGCCCTTCAAGGTCCTGATTATTTTTCCTGAACNAACTAATAACCAGAGCCGTCAGGATGAANGTACTGTTCACAATGGCTCCGACCCAATAGCTATGAACTGACCATATCATGGATTCAGGCAACACTCCAAGGATCCCCAGCCCTAAATAGACATTAAATAAGATGGCGATTATCATAGCCCAGGAAGCTGAGAATCCGTCAATCCGTGTAGTAAAAAAACCCATAATGAACAGTCCTGTGAGACAACCTCCAAAAATACTTGTTACGATAAGGCTGACATCATTCATGCTCTCCTTATCCAACTGACTGAATATAATGGCTCCACTTATCACCAGCAAGGTGGTGATAACCGCGATGATGTGCGCAGCCCTCAGGTAATAGCCATCTTCCTTATCCTTGTCAAGCCAGGCTTTCATCAAATCCACCACTCCAACAGTGGAAATGGCATTGATACCGGAATCCATCGTACTCATTGCCGCAGCGATCACGGCAGAGATGATGATACCCGACACTACCGGCGGAATTTTGGATAGAATGAAATACGGAAGTACCTGATCAGCCTCCATATTTTGAATAACAGGATCGGGAAAAACCTGAAAATAAACGAACAAAGCTGTCCCAATAAAAAAGAAAAGCGTCCACATGGGAATGGCTATCGCTGAATAGATTGCCGTTGCCTTTCTTGCTTCACGAGTGGATTTGGCAGAAGCATACCGTTGAACCATATTTTGGTCTCCAGCGTAGATCCCAAGCCAAGTGATCACACCTAAAATGGCTACCGTATAAAAAGTACGTTCATCCAGGTCGAAAGCCATAGAACCCATGCTAAACTTTTCATATTGACTTCCTACATCAAAGATCTGGGGGATCCCGCCTGGCAGATCAATCGATACCCAGATGAAACACAACAAACCACCCATCAACAAAATGATAGCCTGAACTACATCTGTCCAGATGACAGCTTCTATTCCCCCAATAATTGTGTACAAACCGATGAAAGCACCCGTGAACATGATGACGTATACAATTGGAGCTCCTGTTATAAACTGAATGACCAGTGAAACCAGAAAAAGTATCTGAGCCATCCTGATCAATTGCAGGATCACAAAACTCAAAGTACCGTACATTCTCGGTACCATTCCATACCTGTTCCCCAGGTACTCAAAAGCAGAAGTTAATTTACCCCTCCTAAAAAATGGGATGAAGATTACTATCGCTAATATGGCAACAAAAGGAACTGCTAAGTTGACACTAAGCTGACGCCAGTCCAGCACAAAGGCAGCGGCAGGCAATGCCAAAAATGTTGCTGAACTCACAATTGTACCTAGCATTGACAGTCCAATTACCCATCCGGGGAATGACCTGTTCCCAACAAAGTAATCTTCTGTGGTTTTATTCTTTTTAGAAAAGTAAAAACCTACGGCCATGAGTCCGGCCAGGTAAATGATGACGGTCAGGACATCTGCAATCCTAATAGATATTTCCAATTAGATTTTAGGTTTTAAACGGTTGATAAAATTCTTTTTAGGCGTTATCAATTGTTCTCTACTTTCAGTGTCATCTTGTCCTTTGATGGCATCTTTAAGTTGTCCAGATCACTGATCCTGATCTTCAGGACTTCCACTGTTTGCTTTGCACCATCGAAAGTAACATAGATATAATCACCCACCTGGATAAGGTGTGGATAGTCAATTATACGTTCCCCCACCAGGTATCCCATTTTCTTGAAGACCAACCCATCGTCACTGATTGCAATCGTTAAGGGGTCCCGCTTCTTCGGATTAGCATTTGAGACAATGACATACCTGCCATCAGTTAGCTGAAGTGCACAAAACTTTGACCGCGCATCAGGAAAATTTGTTTTGACTGGTGTGCTCCAGGTGCGACCATTGTCTGAAGAGAACGCTCGAAAGAGATATCCACTTTTGTTATTATCCCTGAATAAGGCTGCAAGATTACCATCTTTAAGCTGATACCAGTAGGGTTCTTCCCCCGCTANTTCCTGGCCTCTTGATCCCTGCACCGGATATGATTCCCAGTTATTAAATGCTTTACTTCCACCCACTATCATGTAGACATCACCTATACTATCTCTTCTCGACATCATCCATTCTCCTGTCGATATCTTTTTGGGAGGGAAATTATTCATGGCATTGTCTAGTACAACTCCTAAATGTTTCCATTTCACTTCCTCATCAAAAGTCATCTCAAAAGCGTGAAGTTGAAGCCCTTCCCCCCGGTAACCCGGTGCTCTATACCTGGTAGCCAGCCCTAACAGTTTTCCATCACGGATCCAAAACCCCCTCGCTATCCATGCAAAACCAATATCAGGATTCCCAGCAAGATCCCTTTTTTCAGTCCAGTTAATGCCATCCTTACTTGTTGAGTAGGAGATCAATTGTCCTGATTTATCATGACCAGGGGTCACGTGATAGTGTTGTTCAGCAGTCAATCCTTCCCTCGGCTCTCCCGGTCCATCACTCCACATTGCCCAAAACATACCATTGAAATAGGCCAAATAGTTGTGCTGGTTTACTTTACGACCCCAGGCATATCTGACATCATTGACAATGGCATGCTCTGAAGGCACCCTGGGTAATGCAAAGAAGTCAAGATCATGTGAGTCTTCTGGCATCCAATCTCCTGCCAGCATCAAGGGTGCCTTTGGGTTTTTAACAGGATGGGGGTAATTGCTGGCTTGAGAAAGCGCCGCTGACTTTAGTCCAAAGATCAGCGCAATAGCGATATAAAAGGTATAGTTCNTCATGGTTAATAGCTCATTTTGGGTTAATGATTGTTTTGAAGGGATTTCTAATTTTGAAAGGCTTCGGTCATCTCAAGGTTATCCAAATCAGAAATACGTACTCTTTGAATTTCAACAGACTGCTTACGACCTCCATGACCACCTGAATGCGTGACGTACAGATAGCCATCATGCTCCATCACATGTGGGTAATCCACACCATCTCTATCACCTTCCACAAGAAAGAACATCTTATCGAACACCATCCCATCATCACTAACAGATAGTGTAAGCCACTTCCTGTGTTCAAAGTGAGAATTATTGACCAGTACATACTTCCCATTGCTCATTTGCAGTCCATGTAATTTAGATCTGGCATCCGGGAAATTTGTTCTAACCGGTTGATTCCATGTCCTGCCATTATCGATTGAAAAGGAACGATACAAATAACCACTCCGGTTATTGTCTCTGAAAAGTGCCATAAGACTTTTTCCGTCCGGAAGTGTCCACCACATGGGCTCTTCTGCAGAAAGTTCACTGGCAGTGCCCAATACAGGAAAAGATTCCCATTGATCAATCGCTTCCTTCCCTCCAACCAGGAAGTCAACACCACGGTCTTTGTAGTCATACGTTCTGCGTGACATCAACCATTCTCCGGTTGGTAATTTCTTGGGAGGAAAGTTATTTATTGCATTGTCATGTACTTGCTTATAATCCTCCCAGCTTTGGGATTCCTTATTCCACCTGAATGCTCTGAGTTCCAGACTCTCACCAAAAAATCCCGCAGCTTCATCCAGGGAAACCAAAGCTAAAAGTTGATCATTGTAAACCCAGAAGCCTCGTGCAATCCACCGAAAACCCTCAACAGTCCTGGTGTTGTAGTGTGGAGAATCAGGCTCAGAACCCGGAGGGTACGGGGTCATCAAATTTGGGGCACTCCACTTTACTCCGTCATCACTGACTGCATATTTCACCACCTGACCTACTCTGTCTTCGATAGCCGGGCCATCGCTCCACATCGCCCAGAAGCGACCATCATAATGAATCAAATAATTATGTTGATTGACTCCGTCATGTTCGGTCACATCATTGATCACAATATGCTCTCTTGGCACCCGTGGGAGCTTGTCGAAAGCAATTTTATGAGGATCATTAAACCAGTCTCCTTCCAACATTAGAGGGGAATCAGGATTGTCTTTAGGATCAGGATAATTTTCCGGCTTTGTCTCGCAACCTATTGATGTGGCGAGCACCAGAAGTATTAATAGTCGATATTCCTTCAATATTTTATTCATTTCTTTCTTGGGTTATTTAGATCTTTCTATCCTCATTTTAGAGACTTAATAATTACAATATCAGGCTACTTCTCATGGTGATCATTGACAAAATAGTCTGAAATGGCTCTGCCCAGAGTGATACCCTCTGAACGATAACCTTCTTGAGTACTCAGAGGCGTATTCATATTTACTTCGATCGTGAATGCCTGGCTATGATCGTTTGCCTTCCCCAATACCCATTCATGAGATGAATCCAGAACAGTATTGTCCCATGGACGTTCACTGTAATGAATCTGAGTCATGGACTGTCTCAGCTTTGCCTCTTCATCCAAAGGCTTTGCCTTTAAACACTCAAAAAACTTAGCCCGGTTATTTCTTTGTTTTTGAAAGGGCAGTTCACCTTCAAATGGAAGAATGAAATATGGATGGCTTTTACCCCCAGGGCCATGAAAATCAATGAAAAAGTCTGCCATATCCTTTTGAGCAAGCTCCGTAATACCCGCTTTTATTTTTTCAATTTCAGGCCAGTAAGAGGGCTCTTCACCCCACTTCATCCAATGGTCGTGTGGCTTTTGGTATTTCCCGGTCCTTCCCTCCGCAACTCCATCCACATCTACAATGGGTATGACGGTTATATGAGCAATATTTCTTAGTGCTATGGCTTCTTCTTCATTGGATAATAACCATTTGGCAAGTTCGTGTAACACCCAGCTGGCACCAGATTCAAAAGCATGTGCTCTGGCCTGTAGCCAAACGCCGTATTTTGCTTTGGTACCTTTTTCCAACGGGTTTAATCGGAAACCCACATTTGTGCGATTTTTCCGACTCATACATAAGGTAAATACTTCAGCGGATCTATCCTGTTGTACCAGAGGAGTAAGTAAGTCATTTACATGATCTGAAGTATAGGGTAGATCATAAGCAAACCATACCTTGTTGCTCTTGACCACATGCTGGTAGACAAAATACTCCTTCCCATCAATGGTCTCCAATGCACCTTCATCCGTTAAACCCCAGACATTTTGATCATAACTAAAAAATATCTGGGGAGACACTCCACCTCCTTTATCCAGCTCCAGTCTTATCTCCTCACCGGGAACTACCCCTTCAACTTTAAAATGCCACCAGACTTTACTCCATTCCCCATCTCCTTCATCATGAGGACTAAACCGTATTGTAGTGGGTTCTGATGCCTGTACTTTCACGTGACCCCCACCACTTAAAAAGTCAGTTGATACAGAAATATTCCTTTCCATAATCCGCTTTATTTTTGATGATGACCACCCACAAAATAGTCTGCAATGGCCTGGCCAAGCACAGTACCTTCACTTCGATACCCCTCTATAGTACTCAGAGGTGTATTCATATTGACCTCAATCGTAAGTCCCACCATACAATCTGTGCTGTTGTTTATCACCCATGAAGTTGAATTGCCTTTATTGATCTCATTTTCACGAGCGCTGTAACAAATCTGATTCATTGATTGAGTTTGTGACAACTTATCTGACATTGGTTTAGCCCCTAATATATCAAAGAACTTCGCCCTGTTTTGACTTTGTTTTCTTGCAGGCAGATGTTTAGACACCGGAACGATAAAATAGGGGTGACTTTCTCCTCCCGGCCCATGAAAATCAATAAACATATCCGCTTTATTCTGATTTGAAAGTTCTTTTATCTGCCCTTTTATTGCTCTGACCTCCGGCCAATGTCCCGGTTCTTCATACCATCCTCTGTTGTGATCGTAAGGCAGCTGCATTTTACCTGTCCTACCTTCCACAACGCTATCCAAATCTACAATGGGCACTATGTTAATATCGGCTATTTCCCTCAACATCAGTGCTTTAGGATCATTTGATAATAACCAATCAGCCAAATGATGAAGGACCCAACTGCTGCCGGACTCAAACGCATGACACCTGGCTTGCAACCAAATCCCATATTTTTCACTTTTACTATCCGGACTTTTAAAACTCAGGGCTTTAACCGATCTGTTTTTTAAGGTTTTGCTCAGTTCATAAACATCTACTCCTACATCCCTAAAAGCCTTTGGAAGCAAGTCATTTTCCATGATCTCAGGAGTATATGGAAGGTCATATGCAAACCATACTTTGTCATTCCTGACAACATGTTTATAGACTAAAAACTCCTGTCCATCAATTACTTCCAATTTCCCTGTATTGGTCAACCCCCAGCTAGTCTGGTCGTAAGAAAATGTTGCTTTGGGGCTGATACCGCTGATCCGTGGATTTCCAATCTCGAGCTGCAGTGTCACCTCTTCACCAGGTGTAACGCCTTCTAACTTAAAATACCACCAGACCTGGCTCCAACCGCCATTATTTTGGTTGTGTGGCTTTAGCGTGAGGGTAACAGGGTCATTTTTTACCAGCGTAATACTCCCACCACCGCTTACAAAGTCAGTGGAAGCATCTACCGAATCACCGCTTTGACTCAGGTAATTATTGGTATTATTGAATGACATAAAGGAAGGAGTAAAAAGGCCCAGCGCTGTGATATGGCCGGACCTTTTTACAAATACTCTCCTGCTTAAATGTTTAGAACACATTTATTATGAGATTTTTGAAACTAAAAACGGCTTTAACCTATATGGCTACTGCCATTCCGAATGTTGCTCTAGATTATTAGACCTGTCAATGGCATCTTGAGGAATGGGCCACACATAATGTTTTGCCGGATTAAATATCCTTGTTTGGACATCTTTTACTGGCAACAATGAATTGCCTTCTCCATCTTTTGGCAAGTCAACCCAATCTGTCAGATCCAAACTTTTTATTTCCCGATTTAGCACATCTTCAGCAGTTTCCCACCTTATTATGTCGAAATATCGCAATCCTTCTCCGGCAAGCTCCACTCTCCTTTCGTTACGGATAAATTCTCTCAGTGAGGCCTGGTCACTGTAGGTAACCCTGTCCACCAATGGCATATCTACACGATCCCTTATTTCATCCAGGGCATCATAGACTGAATCATCAGGCCCGGTCGCTTCATTGGTTGCTTCTGCATACATCAGGAGAATGTCGGCATATCTAAAAATGATCCAGTTAACCCAGGTATCCCAAAACCTGTCTTGTAGATCTGCTACATACTTCACATAGTTTAAATATGTCCAGGCAAACCGGAATTCAGATCCTGTATAATCAACCAGGGTACCATTATAGTCTCTCCCTTGCCACATAAAAGTGTGATAAAACCTTGGATCTCTATTGTCAAATGGATTGGCTGCATGGGTAGGGTTATTCCAGTCAAAGGCACTTCCATCGGCCATTTGAAAGGATCCCTGAAGATCATCAGTAGGCAGAATAAGCGCAAAGCCACCCAAATAAACAGGTGCATATCTCCTTACAATTCCCTGTCCGGGATGGGTCCCAACACTTTCGGCATACTGATGAGCCAAAATGACTTCGTCAGTTTGGTTGTTGAAGTCCCTGAGAAATAATTCTCCATAATTGGGATGCAGTGAATAAATACCCAGATCCATTACATCCTTTGCTGCCTGAGCAGCTTCTGCCCAACGTTCATTATATAACAATACCCGGGCCTTTAGCGCCATTGCCGCACCTTTGGTGATCCGGCCATTTTCACTATCCGGCCATGCTAGAGGTAACAAATCAATGGCTTTTTCCAGGTTCTCCAATACATAATCCAGCACCTCGGCTTTAGTATTTTTCGGCACATCGCTTCCTGCTATTTCCAATGGTGTAGTTACCAAAGGAACATCCCGATACAAGGTAACTAATCGATAGTATTGATATGCTAACATAAACCAGACCTGACCTGAAAGTTCATCTACTCTTGACTGCGAAATATCAGGAATCTGATCAATGTATTCAAAGAACTCAAGACTCAAACGGATATACCTGTAATCCCAATATTGATTCACATGCCCATCACTGGTAGTAAATGATCCCTGAGCAACCTGGTTGGCCCCGGAACCTGCACGACCCCAGGCATTGTCGCTAAATGCTTCAAAAATTGATTGCTCCGCACCTTCCAGACCAGTGTAGAGGTTGTTTACCCACATCTCTGCGTGATCCTCTGTTTCCCAAAATGTTTCTAAGGATGGAGTATCCAACGGAGCTCTCTCCAGGAATTCATCGTTACAGGAAAACACCAGTAGCATTAACAGCGTGCCTATATAAATTCTTATTGTTGTTGATTTCATAATCGTAGGTTCTGTGAATTAAAAGTTTAGATTGATTCCAATATTGTACAGTTTTGGAATCGGGTAACGCGATTGAATTTGTCGCCTGTTTAAACCCGTAGATAATTCAGGATCGTAACCTAAATAGTTTGTAATTGTGAACAGGTTTTCACCACTCACAAATACCCTTGCATTCTGTATACCCACTTTTTCGATCAAAACGTTTGGAAGGTTATAACCAACCTCGATATTCTTTAACCGGAAATAAGCAGCATCTTCAATCCAGAAACTGGAAAACTCTTTATTGATCCCAACTAATGGTCCTGAACCTAATCTTGGCTGAGGAAATCTGGCATCAGGATTTTCAGGTGACCAGTAGTCCAGGTGATAGGTCCTATAAGTATCGACTGCCCCACTTGCTTCCCAAGGTCTTGAAATGACCTGGTGTTTCATAATACCTTGACCAAAAGCGGAAAGGTAGAAGTCTTTATAATTGAGATTTATCCTAAAACCAAAAGGAAAACGAGGATCAGATCTTCCAAGTCTTACCCTGTCATCGCTATCGATGACATCATCATTGTTTTGATCGATATACCTGATATCCCCTGCTGATGTTTGGGCATCCTGGAATGCATGGTTCTGAACTTCAGCATCCGACTGAAAAAAGCCATCGGCTTGTAATCCGTACCATTCGTTCATCGGTCTTCCTTCTTCAGTAATGACATCTCCTGAAATTCTTGGACTAATACCTCCCATGTCAATCACCTCGTTGGTTGCATCAGATATCTGGAAAGAGATACCATAACCAAAATCACCGATGGTGTTGCGATGCCTTAACTCAACTTCCCAACCCCTGTTATCTACTCGACCAGCATTCTGTACTGGCTCAGGCTGACCAAAGGTTGTCGGTAGCGGCAATTGCAATAAGATGTCATGTGTTTTCTCGTAGAAAAGATCTACTGAGAACTCCAAAATATTCTGATAAATACTTCCCTCAATTCCCAGGTTGTAAGCTTCCTTGGTTTCCCAGGTCAGCAAGGGATTTGCTGCTCCAGCAGTTGCAACTGTCCGTTGAGGTACCCCATTGAAGTAATAGGCTCCCTGTGAAAGTCGATTGGCAAATGGATAGAACCCTACATTTTGGTTACCTACCTGACCCCATGAACCTCGTAACTTGAGGAAAGTCAACACTTCGTTGTTCAATAAAAAACCCTCCTGTGACACTATCCAACCAGCTGAAACGGAGGGGAAAAATCCCCATCTCAAATCTTCTGTAAATCGTGAAGAACCATCGTATCGAAATGCGGTTTCGAATAGATATTTTTCCTTAAATGAATAGTGTAGCCTGGAAAAAACCGACTGAAGCGCCCAGTCAGAAGCGCCTCCTGAAATATTCCAGAATGCAGGGTTACTACTTCCGGCGCTTATAGTGTATATATTATCTGTAAGAAAGTCTCGTGTTCCCACAAAGTCATTCTGTGTCTCAAACCATTCCCGGCTTCCACCTGCCAGAAAAGTGATGTTATGGTCTCCAAATTTATTGGCATAGTTGAGGAGAAGGTTCAGGTTGTGTAATTGCTCGCCTTCATTGTTAATATTCAGGAAATTATCCTGAGATTCAACAGCCACTCTGTCCAGGTCAGTGGGATCATACACTTTTAAAATCTTTTGATAAGACTGGCTTCTTGAATTGGTTAAAACTCCTCCATATACTGCCTGTAAGTTCAGCTTTTCGGTCAGATTAAACTTCGCATTAAAAGTACCTGACAACCTTGAACTCCTGATCAAACGATGACCCCCATCTTCAGATAAATTGGCCATAGCATTTCCACCTGAGGTATGAGCTGGTGTTTCAAGCCATTTGCCCTCAGAACGATAGGGATAAATTTTTGGAGTTCCATGGATCCATCTCAGGTGACTCCAATCATATGCCGGTTCCGTAATGGTCGATGGAGCATAACTTCCCCGAAAATCTAACTCCAGTTTGTTTCCAATCTTGAAGTTCTGATTTAGCTGAAAATTATATCGCTCGTAATCTGTGTTGATCACAACGCCATCTTGCTTTAAGTAGCCGACGGACATATAATAGCTGTGTTTTTCTGTCCCACCTGAAACATTGATGTTTTGATTGGTTTGAAATGCATTTTTCAGGAGGTAATCTTCCCAGTCATGATCCTGCCAATCAGCAGCTGAAAACATATCTAAGTCCGCTTGACTGAATATGGGAGAGCTACCATCATTAACCAATGCCAGGTTATGCATTTGAGCATATTCGAAACCAGTCACTTTTTCTGCCCATCGGGTTGGCTGCTGTAAGCTGAAAGTACTTGAGTAGTTGAATTTTGGTGCTCCCTGGCTTCCGCCTTTTGTTGTCACCAATATAACCCCTCCGGCAGCCCGTGAACCATAAATGGTCGTGGATGCTGCATCCCGGAGGACACTAATACTTTTGATATCATTGGGGTTTAGTTGATTCAACTGATTGTAGGCTGATTGAACTCCATCGATAACAACCAGGACGGGATTATCCGTAAGGGTGCTAACCCCTCTAATATTTATATCTATGGATTGCCTACCTGGTTGTCCGCTTGTTCTGACGATTTTAAGGCCTGGGATCTGACCTTGAAGAGCCTCTTCCACTGAAGCTACTGGCCTACTCTCCAGCTGTTTTGACTCAACCACTCCAACAGCTCCCGTCATGTTTACTTTTTCCTGAACACCATATCCAACCACTACAACCTCTGCTAGTTGTTCGGCGTCCTCAGATAACTGTATAACAATTGTGGATCTGTTATTGACCGGGATCTCCTGAGTTTCATACCCGACAAAAGAAACGATCAATGTGGACAGCTCAGAAACATTTAATGTGAACTGCCCCTCAACATCAGTAATTGTTCCATTGCTGGTCCCCTTTTCCTGTATCGTTGCTCCGGGGAGTGGTTCGCCATTTTCGTCTGTGATGGTACCGGAGACTGCCTGCTGTGAAACGATTCTCTCGTTCACATCAGGTAGAAACGCTCCATCTACCGGGTTAAGTGTAATGGTTTCATTTACCCTCCTAATTGAAAACCGGCCCTGAATTGAAATCTCTTTCATCAATGATTCCATTGTCCAGTTTTCCTTGTCTAGCTGGATCGATTTTCCTCTAACATCCCTTTTTGAATAAGCAAAAGTGAATTCTCCCTTTATCTCAATTTCAGACAGCACATCCATTAATGGCCTGGATTCTGCAGATGATCTAAGGTGTATAGGAATCTCCACCAGTAGCTTGCGTTGTGCTTCTGATCCGCTCGCCATAGCCATGATCATAGACTGAATGACGACGATTGCATATATCGCTAATTTCGACATGCAAATCCCAATTTTGTGTAATTTTACATTCATATGGTTTTGGTTTCGTTAACTAAAACTGTACTCGGGAGGGTCGATCACTCTCGCCAAAGAATTGTCCGGCCCTCTCTTTCTTTATCTTACAATAATTCTATTTCCATCCTTTTTATAATTAAATTGATATAAGTGTGATAAACTTTTAAAAACCTCTTCTAATGTGGGGTTCTTATAACTTGCAGTATATGGGCGTTTATTTATAATGTCCCTTTCTACGACGATCTCTACACCAAACCATCTATCCATCTGCTCAAATACATCCTCTAAAGAAGTCTCATCGAAAACAAGTCTTTGATCCGTCCATCCAAAAACCAGATCATTGTTTACTATCTGTCTTTTTGAAAAATCACCATTGCCCTTTAAGCTTACCATTTCATTCGGTTCCAGGTAAATCTTTTCGGTTCCTGAAATTTTGTTAACAGCTACTTTACCTGTTTTCACTGCTACTAAAGAGTTTCTACTATTTGAGTATGATCTGAGGTTGAATGAAGTACCCAAGACTTCCACCTTTAGATCGTTTGTTTTGATGATAAAAGGCCTTGATGTATCCCTGTTCACATCAAAGAACGCTTCTCCTATCAGTTCCACTTGACGTACATCATTAGCAAAATGATCCGGAACAATGATCTTACTGTCGGAATTCAGTTTCACAATGGTACCATCAGAAAGCGTCACNGTGATTTTTTGTCCTGGCAGACTGGTTTTCTCAATTAGTCTGACAGCTTGCTCTATTGGCGGACTCGAATCTTCCTGATACCTATAAATAACCAGAGAGGCAGATATAATTAAGACGATCGTAGCCGCAAGCTTTAAGATCTGTACTGTTCGCGAATTACGCTTGTTAGAATTAATTGATTGATTGAAATCAGAGCTTATCACTCTTTTCAGTCTGTTCAAGCCTTCAACTTTCATTTCACTTACCCTATCTTCATCAGGGTATTTCAATGTCAGCTTTAGCTGATTAAAGATCATCCTGTTCTTTTGACTTTCCTTTAGCCAATTGTCCAGCAGTTCTTTTTCCTGGCGACTGAGCTCCTTATGTGTAATGGCTTTTAAAACAATCTCCTCCATACGGCGATCATTATTTGATCTCTTTTAAGTAAGAGTAATAATTGTCTAATTCAGACGGGTTATTTTGAAATATTTACATTATTTCTATTAAATGCATTGACACATTAATTTATTATCAATTTTAAATATGTTTGACTGAACATATTTCAATAAAGTAATGATAGAAGTATTGGGAATGGTCTACCTTCTCTTTGATTATGAAATCAGGATTCTATTGAGTAAGGATCTGACTCAACATTAGCAAAGCTGCCCCAGCTGACATCCATTTGATCACTTTTGATTCAGGGAATTTAGATTTCAGCTCACCCATTATCTTTTTAAGCGCGGTTTCCATGTGATATTTCACTGTGTACTTACTTATGCCCAGCTCGGCAGCTATCTCCTTTTGATCCATATTCTTGTCCCTGGAAAGTCTAAACACAAGACCACATTGATCAGGTAGATTCATAATTGCCTGGTCAATAAATCCCTCAAGTTCTTTTCCTATCATCAGTTCTTCAGGATCAACCTGATCGATGGAAAGTAGAACCTCTTCGATATCCTCTGTGTGAAAATACCTGTCGTTCGCAATATGACGGACGGCCTGATTTTTTACCGAAGTAAATAAATAAGCTTTAAGGTCTTTGATCTCAGAAAGGTTTTTTTGTTTCTCCCACAAAGTGTAATACACCTGGGAAACAACATCTTGTGCATCCGCCTCGGAGTTTGTTATGACCAGGGCAAAAGCAAATAACCGCTCATAATATGATGAGTAGATCTCCTCAAATTGGGTAGATAGGGTGGAAGTGCTATTTTTTATTCCCATAGTCAGGCTAACAAATTAGCAATATAACCAGCAATACATATAAATTTCTTAACATAAGAAATAAAAACATGGATTCATTTAAGAATGTCATATTCGGTTGAAAAATCTAAATAAAAGCAAGTTTGATAGTCCCCCTTGCCCCTTCTTCCGAATAGCAGAAATCCTCACCATAACCTTTTGGTCATGTTATCGTACTCATAATTAATCTTTTATTCTAGTATTTTTTATCCGAGCGAGTAAAACACCCATCAAAAACATCCCTAGCGTACTAATAATGACAATCATATTTGTATGAAACGGACTTTTCAGCCATTCGGGTAAGTTGTTAATCATTGGTGAAAAAGTCATCCAAATAATGATAAGGATGCCGAAGATCAATGCCACCAGGGCTTCAGCCCTTTGAACCTTCTTTGCGACAAAACCTAGAATGAACAAACCCAGCATACCTCCCGTCAGGATGCCGGTTAACTTCCACCAGACAGCCAGTATACTTTCAACACCAATCATGGCAAGTGCTGTACCTGTACCCAGGACTCCCATAAACAGGGTTGCTCCCCTTAAAAAGTTAATGGACATTTTTTCTGTGATTGGTTTTGCCCGATACCTTTTGAAAACATCCACCAATAGGATTGTTGCACAACTATTTAGACTTGTATCTATACTACTCATGGCAGCTGCTGAAATCGCTGCAATGATCAATCCGGCTACTCCAATTGGCAGATGTAATGACATATAATGAGGCATGGCCTGATCTCCTATTTGCGCTATTGAGAGGGATTGTGCTTTTGCTTCAATAACTGAAGTCTCCGGAAGTACCAGAAAGCTATTTGAAGCCACTTTATATTTTAAAGCTTCCAGCAGCTCAGGATGAAGTTGATAATAAGAAAACAACATTGAGCCTATAAAGAAGAAGATAAGCGAAATAGGTAGATAAAGCGATGACCCTAATAAAATGGCTCTTTTGGCCTCTTTGTCACTCTTTGCTGTATGATATCGCTGAACATTGCTCTGATCAAAACCAAAAGCCTTAAGGTTCATAAACAAACCATAAAGGATGACCACCCAAAAAGTGGATTCATGGATAGAAAGGCCGAAAGAACCCAATGAGAACTTTTCGTGATTTTGGGCGATACTAATGGCATTTGACAAGCCCCCCGGCATATCTAAAATGATCAGCCACAGAATAAACAACGCACCTACCAGTAACACCACACTTTGTACTACATCTGTCCAGATAACTGCCTCAATCCCACCCAATAAAGTGTAGAATGTGATCAAGGTTCCCGAAGCAATGATGATCAAACTAATGTCCCATCCGGTGAGTGCCTCAAGTGCTAGGGAGACACCAAATGTAATCGTTGCAATTCTTGCTAATTGGATCAATAAATAGCAAAACACAGAATACGTTCTGGCCCATTTACCAAACCGCTCTTCCATGTGGTGGTATGCTGATATCTCCCCTGATTTTCGGTAGAATGGCACAAAATATTTCATTCCAATCCAGCCTGCTATTGGCAAAGCCAAGCTGAATACAAAAAAATTCCAGTCGGACCCAAATGCCTTTCCCACTACTCCTACAAAAGTGTTACTGCTTAGATAGGAGCCCAGTAGAGATACACCGACAGCCCATCCAGGCAAAGCCCCGCCAGCTTTCATGAAAGCATCAGAAGTCTTACTCTTTCGGGCAAACCAGCTACCAAAGAGTACCACCACCACAATGTATGTTACAAAAACAATGAGGTCTATGTATCCCAGTTTCATAGAAGCTGCTGACTATTTAGGATCTACCCAGGAGAATGCAACTTTAGCATTCCATGGATAATTGAAGTCCGGTAGTTCACTCATGTAATCTACCTGGCTCCTCACCCATTTTCCATCAATGGAGTTAAGATTTGTGTTTGTTTTAGAAGCCTCGGCAGCTGCTATTCCGGCGGCTTCTCCCAGTCCATGCATCGTCGCCATTACTCGAACCGCCGCAGATGCCTCATGCGTTGCTGATAGAGCCCTGCATGCCGTTGCAAGGTTTGGGCACTGGTTATTGATCAGACACCTGAAAGGAACTTCATAGTAATCACCTGGTGGAGGTCCAAAGTCATTCCTGATTGCTCCCCGTTTTCCAGATTCCTGATGGACATCTTTGGCACCTTTGGGGTTATGAATATCAATAAAATACTGAGACCTTGTGATCCCATCCTCAAATTTCTTGGCACTCACAATATCCTCCTTGGTCATGGTATATAATCCATGAATATGACGAGTTTCCCTTACACCGACCTGGCAAGCGACCTTTTCCACAAAGGCATTTTTAAACCAGGGAACGGTCTTAACCAGCCAATCACCCATCACAAAAGCCTGTCGTCTCCCTTCTATTTCTGCTTTTGAAAGGTCCTCCACCGAAAGTCCGGAAACGTTGGTGATCCGAGTCATATTGAAATGCAAGATCCCGGGTCTTGGGTAATCATAAAAGTGGATGAAATTTCGATACGGGTAATGAAGGTCACCAGAAGCCAAGGCTTCCTGAAAATAGGGTTCGACAAGTGCTCTGGCTGATCGTAGATTTTGGGTAGCAATCATCTCCTCCTTATCTACATTGGCCATTCGGAAACTTACTGTCATGGCTTGTGTAAGTCCATCTTCTGGTCGGCCCACACTAAATGAAACACCAGCCAAGGCGGCGAGATCTCCATCACCGGAACAATCAATGAAATTATTTGCTTGTAGAACCTGTCTTCCACTTTTTGAAAAGACTTCGATGCTGCTTAAGCGATCACCATCCAATGTAGCAGATTTCAAGAATGTATGATAACGCACATGGACTCCAGAAGCTATCAACAGCTGATCATATACATGCTTTAGAAGCTCATCATCAAATGCCGCTGGAGACAATGCAGAACTAAAGCCACCTCGGCCGGCTAGTTCCAAAGCCACCTCACCGAAAATTCCTTTTATCAATGACCCATTTTCGCCGGTGTCCGGGTCTGTATACTCATGACCAGACCAGGGATTCACAAGACCTGCAGTGGACATCCCACCACAAAAGCCGTATCGTTCTATTAGCAATGTTTTAGCACCTCTTCGTGAGGAAGCAATCGCAGCTGCTACTCCCGAAGGGCCTCCACCGCACACAATCACATCATAGGTGCTACCTAAATTATTATTCATACTTTAATCAATGAACCTATAAAAGAATTACTGATCCTTAGGATCAAAAATTGAAGCAGCAATATACCTGTAGGGATCTCCTGCATCTGCATTATTGTAATAATAAAGTGCTACGACCTTACCATTTGGTAGTTCTACTGCTCTTGGATACCCAATATCCCATACCGCACCGTCATTACCTCTTAACAATTCTGGTTCAGTCCATGACTGACCATTATCCGAACTATAAGTCACATACATCCCTATTCCTTGAGGTCTTGTCTCTTTCCTTCTGAGTCCATAAACCAGACAAAGCCGACCATCTTGTAGATTTAAAAGGGCAGGTGGATTCCCATTGGAATCAACCATTACGGGGTCAGGAAGCTTATTCCATGTTATACCATTATCCTTGGAAAGATAGCTTGCCATCTCAGGTGGTTTTGTCCTTCTGATCATACATAGCAAAGTAGATTGATCCAACCTTACTGAACCTGGCATGATAGAGTTAATGCGTTCCGGACCAATCCATGAAAGCAGCTTCCACGTAAGCCCTCCATCTTCCGTTCTTACACAGGCGACTTCCCTCCAGTTTGTATCTCCTTCAATAAAACCGACGGTTAAAAAAGCAGTCATTGAGTGCTTTCCATCCACAACATAATCAGTTCGTGAAACAACCCCAGCTGGCTTCCTGGGACTAAAATCGATATTCAATTGGTAAGCTCCTTTCCAGGATTTACCACGGTCATATGAATAATAAAAGGAAGAAGGACCTTCCAGCATATGGATCATCCTGAAGGTAAAGGCAAAATTAGGATCTAAGAAATTAATTGACTCCTCTAGTTCAGTAGCAACTTCGGACTTGTCACCCAATCGATGTTCCACAGTCTCTTCTGTGATTCCCTGATCATAACCATCCTCTACACTCCACGAATTACCACCATCAAGGCTCCTGGCAAACATGGCTCGCGAAGTCTCTTGATTAAAGGTATGCCCATTCCTCTCCATGTGATCAGCTTTCGTGAAGCCGACCAGGATTTCATTATCCCATGACCAGACTCCCCAGTTTGCAGGCCACCCACCATATTTCCCGTCTTCCTGGAAGACTTTTACATGTTTCGGAACTGCTTTTTTGTCTGTTTGCTGCTGGCATGAAATCAGTACAGCGATTATTGAAATATATAGTATATAACTATTGCAGAATAATTTGGATACTCGATGCATTTTAATTTTTTAAAAATATAGCCAGTGGTATGGCAATGAGACATACCACCGGCTTCTGAATTTAATAATTGGAATTCTGTTCTAGTTGATTATTAGTATCAATATCCTTTTGAGGAATTGGCCATAGATAATCTCGATTTGGGTTAAAAGATCTTATCTCAACGACCCTAAGCTTATCCGTATAATCTACCAGATTATAGTTAGGATTACCGTTTTCATCAATAGAAGGTGTGCCTAAATCGGCATACCCATAATTCTCATTAGGTCTACCGTATAGTGGGCCATCCATCACGTCTTCAGCAATTCCCCATCTTCGAATATCCTGAAGTCTATGGCCCTCTAGTGCCAGTTCTACTTTCCGCTCTCTCCTAATTATTTCACGCATCTCAGCTTGGTTTTTCCCCGCTGTTATTGGTGGCATAGAAACACTTTCACGACCTCTGACTTCATTTATTGCATCCAAGCAAGATTGATCAATCTCATTTAACTCAATCTTTGCTTCTGCATAGTTTAATAGGACTTCAGCATACCTGATAAGCATAAAGTTTAGAGAGGAGTTATTTCGATTATCCGGATAATCAATTGGGTCAGCCATTTTTTTCCAGCAATAACCAGTAAAAGAAGCATATGGATTTAATGCATCCTGATTTGGAATTCTAACAGGCGGATCCACATTGTAATTCCAGCATTCAACACTGTCTCTATGTGTCTCAAATTGAAAACCTAAAAACACATCTCCTGGAGTAGCAATGGACTGCTTCAGCCTGGGATCTCTGTTTTCAAATGGATTAGCTGGATCATATAGAGGTGATTCATCAATTGGTAATCCATCAATACTTTCATAGGAATCTACCATAGATTGGGTAGGTACTTTTGTACTGGTACAACGTGAATTCCTGGAACCTACAGAGTAGGACATTCTATGGTCTTCGATTCCATATTGATATTGAACTTCGAAAATTACTTCATTGCTACTCTCTCCGGCATATTGAAATAGCTCACGGTAATTAGGATAGAGCTCGTATTGATTCATGTCCATCACAGCTTTAGCTGCTGATGCGGCAACAGAATACCTACCATCACTCAAAGCCACCCTGGATCTCAGAGCCAATGCCGCTCCGGAAGTAACTCTTCCAGATTCACTCTCTCCCCAGCTAAGAGGCAACTCTTCAGCAGCTATTTCAAGTTCTGATAATAGAAAGTCAATTACCTGATCTTTAGGTGTCCTTGAAACTTTACTTGCCTCCAAATCCTGTATTTCAGTCACCAGCGGCACATCTCCCCAAAGCATTACTAACTGACTATACCAATAAGCGCGCAAAAACCTCGCCTGCCCAATTGCTTGATCTATTTCCTCTGCGGTTGCTCCCTCTACCCTTTCAATGTGTTGAAGTATAAAATTACTTCTGGCAATTCCTGCATATAGATGTTCCCAGGTCTCCTCAATAGATTCATCTGTTGAGCTAAGACTTCCATTACCTGCTGCCGTAAAAAAACTCCCATTCCTGTCCCATGAGATATCAGTGACGCAATCGAGAACGTATTCCCACTGACCAGTGGCACTGATACTATGAAACCAAAGGTTATTATAAAGCCCATTGATGGCAATGGTCAATTCATCCTGCGTTCGAAGGAAGGTCACATCAGAAGGACCATCCAATGGTTCTTTATCAAGAATATCTCTGCAAGAAATAAATGCGATAAGTAATAATATTATATAATATTTTTTCATGGCTGATTAAAATTTTGTGGTTAATCCTAATGTGAAGGTTTTTACAATCGGATAGAACCCTGCGCTACCGACAGGAGATTCCACATCGAATCCTTCCAGAAAATCACTAATTGTTAAAACATTTTGCCCACTCACATAAACCCTCAGGTTATCCAAAAAGGTTTTTTCCATGATTCCAGTGGGTAATGAATAACCAACCTGTATATTTTTCAATCTCAAATAGGCTGCATTGAGCATCCAATAACTTGATGTCTGTTCATTGTTCGGATAGTTAAAGGTAAGTCGTGGGTAAGAGGCATCAGTATTTTCAGGAGTCCATCTATCCAGATGTCGTTCAACAGCAGTACTCCCAACATAGTAAGCCCAAACTCCTGACCCGTCCAGATAGCCATTTGCTTTTCCAACACCTTGCCAAAACATGCCAAAATCAAGACCTTTATATTTTGCTGAAATATTCAAACTATATGTGTATCGTGGGATTGTTGACCCCAGAACTACCCGGTCTCCATCAGCGGTAATCGCTCCATCTCCATCCTGATCTACGTACTTTATATCCCCCGGTGCTACCTGTCCTCCAAATTGTGTGGCATGATTCAGCACTTCTTCCTCAGTTTGAAACAATCCCGCTGCCTCAAACCCATATAGCGCATCAATAGGTTGACCTTTTTGTCTGATCGTGCGTGATGCGATGTATGGACCAGTTTCTTTTAGGTCAACAATTTCATTTTTCACATCAGACAATGCAATTGTAACATCATATTCAAAGTCGGAAGACACAGCGTTGAAATGCGTCAATGAAAGATCAAAACCTGCATTTCTTACAACACCTGCATTTTGGAATGGAGCTTCCAACCCAACAGTCATAGGAATAGGAAGCTGAAGCAATATATCTCTGGTATTCTTGACATAATAGTCTGCAGCAATTGAAAATTGTTGCAGAAATGTTATATCAACACCAACATTCACCATTTCTGTTGTTTCCCACGAAACATATGGATTTGCCAGGTCGGTTAGTGCAGCCCCCTGCACAGCCGCCTCATTGAAAATATAACCTTTAGTAAGATCAACTGAAGCCGCAAATGGATAATTTCCAATGTTTTGGTTACCTAATGTTCCCCAGGATGCTCTTAGCTTAAGGTTGTCAATACCATCAACCTGTTGCATAAATGATTCCTCAGAAATATTCCAGCCTGCAGAAAAAGAAGGAAACCATCCGTATTTATTATCATCGGCAAATCTTGAAGAACCATCATATCTCAAATTAGCTTCAAACAAATACTTCTCTTTGAAATTATACATCAATCGTCCAAAATAAGATCGTAAGCCGAACTCATTCGCACTACCATCTGTTTGCTGATTCACTTCTGAACCAAGGCTAAGTTGTTGGTAGTTTTCAAAAGGAAAATTCTCCCTATATCCCTGGAAGTATCTAAAGGAATTCTCAATCTGTTCATAACCGATCAATCCACTAAGATGATGATCCTCAAATTGTTTTGAATAGTTAATTAATGCTCTTACATTATCTGTTCTTGTAATATCTGACCTGTTAATTAAACTACTTCTATTTGGATTGACGTAAGCTAAAGTTCCGTCACCATAATATGTATTAATAGTACGCGTAAACTCTTCCATGTTATCAAAAACGAACCGCGGAGCGTACATAAAGTTGACACTTAGATTGTCAAAAGGCTCCCATTCCCCTTGCATATTAATGATCGCCATATTCACTCTGTTTTTTGCTTTCCCAGATGAATTTGCAAAAGAGATTGGATTTGCCCCCAACCAACCCTGACCGTAACGACCATCTGATAGTACTCCTTCCTGGTTACGCGGTACGCGGCCATTCATCAAATTAAAAATATTGTTAACACTGGCCGATGGTTCATATTGTAACTCATCGCTACCTCTCACATCAAATTTGAAATTCAAACGATCAGAAGCCTTGATATCCGTATTGATTCTCAAAGAGTTTCTTATATAGCCTGTGTTAGGAATCAATCCGTTTTGAGTAAAATGAATGAGTGACCCTCGTATCTTAATTGCATCCGTACCTCCACTAATATCCACAGAATGGTTTTGTAATAATCCATTGTTTGTAAGAGTTAGATCCTGCCAATCTGTATCCGGGTATAGATCACTTGGGGCATTCTGACGATAGGCATCTATATAGGTTTGCTGGAAAGTAGGTGTTTGCCCCATATTTACATTAGCCTCATTTAAAAGAAGCATATGATCCAATCCGCTAACAAGTGTTGGTAAATTAGTAGGTGTCTGCTTACCAATATATCCACTGTAACTTACCTTTATACCACCTTCTTTTGCCCTCTTAGTAGTAATGATAATTACTCCATTTGCCGCTCTTGACCCATAAATTGCTGCGGAGGCAGCATCTTTTAATACTGAAATATTATCAATATCATTTGGATCTACGTTGTTCATAGATGTTGGTACACCATCAACTAAAATCAATGGATCCTGACCAGCTGTTCCCAGGGTACCAATCCCTCTGATCCTAATGGTTCCCCCATCTTTTCCCGGCTGTCCTGAATCCTGGGTGATAGTAACTCCAGGTGCAACTCCTTGTAAGGCCATCGAAGTCTGACCAACAGGTTTCCAGTTCACCTGGTCGGCAGATACTGATTCAACTGCGCCGGTTAGATTCACTTTTTTAGTTTCACCATATCCTACAACAACTACCTCCTGAAGTGCTGAGACATCAGATGCAAGACCTACCTCAATTACTGACCTATTGTTAACCGGCACCTCAATGGTTTCATACCCTACAAATGAAATAATTAGCATAGCACTACTACCAACACTCAACTCAAACTTCCCTTCCACATCCGTAATTGTCCCATTCGTCGTCCCCTTTTCCTGGATTGTAGCGCCTGGCAGAGGTTCACCATTTTCATCGGTGATGGTTCCACTAATCGACTGCTGAAGATTATTGATTTCCTCCGTTACTGTTGGGGTAACATCTTCCTTTAACGTAATCAACGCAATGGTCTCATTGACCCTGCGAATGGAGAATCTTGCCTGCAGGGAGACTTCCTTGAGTAGCTCCTGCATGTTGTAGCTGCTCTTGGATAGGGTGATTGATTTCCCCCTGATGTCTGATTTGGCATATGCAAACTGAAACTCATTGTTGGCTTCAATCTGATTAATCAATTTAGACAAAGGCATCTCACCATTCCCTATTTCTAACTCAATAGGTATTTCCTCCAGGTGCTTTCTCTGCCCCATGGATCCGCTTGCAAAAGACATCAGCAGCGACTGACAGGCAATCACCACGTATAGTGTCAATTTTGACATACGAATGACATTTTTAGGTAACTTTACATTCATATTGTTTTGGTTTTAACTGAAACATTAGCAAGGGGATCGAAGTCTTCGCCAAAAGTCTGATCGATCCTCTTTTTTTATTTTATCGTTATCTCATCTTCGGTTTCGTTTATCTCAAAATCAAAATCATAGACGTGGGCCACTGATATCATCATCTGCTCAAGCGTCGGATTTTTATATTTTGCCGTATACTTTCTGCTGGCTGATTCCGTCAGGTTTTTGCCATCAATAAATTTGACTCCATACCACTTTGACAGTGTCTTTAAAACCTCCGGTAAAGAGTGATTTTCAAAAACAAGCTTCTGATCGGTCCACCCAAAGACAGCATCCTCGGCTTTGATGGCTTCCTTTTCCAAAATCTGTTGTTCGGAATTCCATATCGACAGGTCGTTGGGTAACAGTGTCACAATATACTCTTCTGATTCACTGATCCCTTTCACTTCAACCTTTCCGGTCTTCACTCCTACTTTTTGTAGCTTTTCACCACTGTAAGCACTCACGTTAAAAGAGGTCCCCAGCACTTTCACTTCCATATTGCCGGATTTCACAATGAATGGAGCTTCTCTATTTTCCACGACTTCAAAAAATGCCTCCCCTTGCAACTCAACCACCCTGCTATTGGGATCAAATTGCTCTGGCACAATCAGCTTACTTTCACTGTTTAGCTTCACTTTAGTACCATCCGGTAAAATAGTGGTGATCTTTTGACCGGAAACGCTGACTTTCTCAATCATCTTTACTTCCACCAACTGTATTTCTTTTGTGCTGTAAGCAGAAAATTGGACCGCCAGGAAAGTACCAATCAACCCCAGAACTACGATTGCAGCCACCCTGTACACCCACGAGATATTGATAGATCTTCTTTTTTCTGATCCGTTACTGACCAGTCTGGTTTGTAAGTCATTCCAAACTTTGGACTCTACCGAATCCATTTCAGCATAGTCGGGGTATAAAAGACTTAGCTTTAGCTGGGCATATACCTGCTGATTTTTTGGATCCTCATTCAGCCAAAGATTCAGTTGCTTCTTTTCTGAGGGATTAAGCTCCTTGCCCTGGCACTCCTTTGTTATGATATTTTCAATACTCATACAATCCAATATGGGATATACGAGTAAGACAGAAATGGTGCGTTGAGGGGTAGGCGTTACCGTAAAGTTTGTGTTTCAATCAAATATTAGATTGAAATATTAGACAATTACTAATTTCAACTTCTAAACGTTAGGAAATTGATAATTCTAGAGAGTGAACTTCAAGAGATCAAAAACGATCAGTGTGGCAACAATTCTTGCAATCCATTGGATGACCTTCGCTTCAGAGAAATGAACCTCTAAATCCTTCTTAAGCTTTTTCAGAGCGGAGCTGATGTGATATTTTACCGTATCAGTCGTAATTCCAAGCTCTTTGGCCACTTCACCATGTGACTTTTTTTGACCTTTCACCATATTGAAAACCAGCTGACATTGTGGTGGAAGCTTATCTATAGAATGGTTGATAAACTCCTGAAGCTCGTTCTCGATCATTAATTCCTCAGGATCAACCTTCTCTACGGCATTTATCACATCATTGTGATCTTCACGCTGAAAGCTGACCGGATTATCCGACAACGCACTGATGGATCGGTTCTTAACACTGGTAAACAAATAGGACTTTAGCTGCCTGATCGAGTAGAGTTCTTCCCTTGCATTCCATAAATTATAGAACACATCGGAAACAATATCCTGGGCCAGGACTTTAGATTTGGTAATGGTGAGAGAATAGGCAAAAAGGCGTCTGAAGTATTCCTTGTAGATATCTTCAAAGTAGGTTTCGATATCTCTATCCTTCAGGTTTTTAATACTCAATGAATTGGTAGCCTTTTGACTCATTGCATTCTTGAAAGGTATCCCATATCCCCAACCAACATCAAAATCACAAATTTGACCGAGAATACAATAGCTAATTTTATCATTTTATAATTAAAAAGCATGTTTTTGATTTTCTAATAATAATCACAGACACCTTATTCGTGCGTCTTCGGGAGCCCTGATTGTCGTAGTTTTCAATCTACTCTAACCCCGGATCAAAAACAGTGGCAGCAATGTACCGGTAGGGATCGCCAGCATCAGCATTGTTGTAATAATAGACTGCAACCACTTTTCCATCGGGAAGTTCCACGGCTCTTGGGTAACCGATGTCCCAAACCGCACCATCCTGACCACGCAGCAGATGAGGCTCAGTCCAGGTTTGCCCATGATCTGAGCTGTAGGTCACATACATGCCAATGCCTTCGGGTCTGGTCTCTTTTTCACGCAATCCATACACCAGGCAAAGTCGCCCATCCTGCAATTTCAATAAAGCAGGAGGATTGCCGTTTCTATCTACTGTAACAGGATTGGGAAGTGTGCTCCACGTCAACCCATTGTCTTTGGATAAATAGCTGGTCATCTCCGGTGGTTTGGTCTGCCTGATCATACACAAAAGGGTAGACTCATCGATTCTAACCGAGCTGGGCATAATTGAATTGAACTGCTCGGGACTAATCCAAGAAAGCAGCTTCCAGGTAAGTCCTCCATCCTCTGTCCGTACACAGGCTACCTCCCGCCAGTCAGTATCTCCATCCACAAAACCAACAGTCAGAAAAGCAGTCATGGAATGTTTTCCGTCTACGATATAGTCCGTTCTGGAGACAATTCCAGCGGAATTTTTAGAACCAAAGTCTACATTCAATTGATAGGCTCCGTTCCATGATTTACCTCTGTCATAAGAATAATAAAAAGAGGTTGGTCCTTCCAGCAGGTTGGTCATCCTGAATGTGAAGGCAAAATTGGGATCAGAAAAATCGATCCTATCTCCAAGTGTAGTAGCTGGCTTAGAGCGTTCGCCAATGTTATGTTCAAAAGTGGCTTCGGTGATCCCATGTTCATAGCCATCTTCGATCGACCATGAAAGTCCGCCATCGAGACTCCGGGCAAACATTGTTTTGGAAGTAGATCTGTCAAAAGTATGGCTTTCCTTTTCCAGATGTTCCCCCTTCGTAAACCCAACAAGGACCTCATTGTCCCAGGACCAGATTCCCCAGTTAGCTGGCCAGCCACCATACATGCCCTCTTCGTAATAGACTTTAACATGCTGAACTTCTTCACCAAGGGAGGCTTTTTGATCACACGATTGAAAAATAAAAGCTACCAAAAACGAAAACAGGAGAGATAAATGATTTGTCATATGAGTAGTACTCATTCCTGAGGTCATGATACTATTTCAAAACCTGACTCTGTAACAGGCCCTACAAATACGGCTTTAACGCTTCAGGCATTTTGTCTATTTTCTTCATGTAGATGTCTTTGAAAAACAGGACAGCGCCTTCCGATTGTAAAACCAAACGTCCTGAGGTCAAAGGCTTACGTTGCCCACCTTCCGGATAGGTAGAATTCAATAGAATCAGATTCACCTGACCATTGATCATATGGATGGCGTGGTTTTCATAGCAGATCAGCTCCAGCGTATTCCATTCTCCATGCGGATTTTCATTATACGGACTCGCAATCACAATCTGCCAGTCTTTAA
>JAHCMM010000094.1 GCA_019192515.1 Cyclobacteriaceae bacterium SS2 | reverse complement strand
AAAAGTGATGGCAAAACTACCGACCTCAGATTCATCATGACGGATTACGTAGATCACATGGAGCATCATTTAAAGCAGATATTGAGGTAGGATCTGATATATTTTTGATTCTCTTAGACTTCATTAATCAACTGAAGTGGGCAATAGTTATACCTTTCAGGTTATATTTTATTAGAAACTCTATTTTTTATACCAGATAGGGTATAGTCCGATTAAATTCCTCACCCAAACTGCGGGATCTTAATCGTTTCCCCACCTTTCAGCGCAGATTCATGAGCAATCACCCCGGGCACAGTATAAGCAAGTGCTTCATACACATCCACCGTCGGCTTTCTTTCCTGAAGGCAGGCATCCACAAACTCATGGGTGATGAACGTATGAGAACCGTGATGGCCGCTATTATGCCTTAAGGGTTCCGGAAGCAGTTCTGTTTCCCACCATTCAGGTTGGTTATATACCTGCTTTTTAGCGTCCGTACGAACAAACCCGGCATCGTCTTTCCCAAGTTGTTCTGTAGAATTGACAATGATAGAATCACTACCGATTGGGTTAGGTGTATAAAAGCTCATTTTGTTCCCAATCCACTGAGCACGCTCGCATCCCATATGTGCGCCTTTCCACCAGACATTGACCCGAAAGCTATTGCCACGATCCGTTTTAAACATGGCTGATTCATTCCAGAAAGGATTGTTGTAGCTATTGTCTTTCAGTATGGGATCATCGTCACCCCAGCCATTGCAGCTCACCTGGGTCAGCCGCTCCCCGGTCACACTGATCAAATGGGCTGTACAATGTGTTGGGTAATGCATCGGAGCCACACCATAGCGCCAGGTTCGCTTACCATTTTCAAAGTAGAGTTCTTCCAGCCCGTCGTGCTGGTATTCCGACTCCGTATAATAGATATTTCCAAACCTGCCTTCCTTGTAGAAATTCCGGGCGGAAATGGTAAACTGCTGGTAATAGCTGGTTTCCGCCATCATGTATATCAGTCCGGATTTTTTCACAGCTTCCAGCAATATTTCCGCTTCTTCCACTGATCCCCAAATAGCTGGAACAGCGCAAAGCACGTGTTTACCATGTTTGAGACATTCCAGCACATGCTTCACATGGTTAGGACCTTCGGTAAACACTGCCACCGCATCGATTTTTTTGTCCTTAACCAGCTCCTCGAGTGAGGGGTATGATTTACTGCAATTGTAGGTCTTCATCAGCTTCTCCCTTCTCTCAGGTCTGAGATCACTCACGGCTTCTACAATGCAATCAGGGTGCTCATGAAACTGGAAAGAACATCCAAATCGCCCACCGACAATGCCAATCCTTAGTTTTTTAGCTGGAGGTGAGGCAAAAGAGGAGCTGAGAGGTAGAGTCGCTCCAAGTGCGACAATACTACCTGCTTTTATAAAATTTCGACGTGAATGGTATTGGGTTAGGTTGTTTGGGTTTTTCATAGGGTATTTTAGACTGAGAGTAAGTCTAGTAAAGTTTTACGAACTTAGAAAGCTTAAATTTCCAAAGCTTTTGAATTTGAAAATATGAGTAACTTTTGTAGACTGAAGTTAAATCTTTTGTAGTCTTACGCCCAAAACCCAAATCCATGAAATACTCCCTACTGATCCTCCTTATCGGTTTATTTTCCTGTTCACAACCAAGCCAGGAAACGGCTCAAAGCAGCGCACCTCCCAACTTCATCATTTTCATTGCTGACGATCTGAGTTTCGATGATTTTGGATGCACAGGCAATCCCTATGTCAAAACTCCAAACATTGACCAACTCGCTAAGCAGGGTATTAACTTTTCAAACTTCTACTTAACAGCTAGCTCATGTAGCCCCAGTAGAAACAGCATCATCACCGGTCGGTATCCACACAATACAGGAGCACCTGAGCTACACCAGACCCCACCGGATTTTATGCAGTCCTTTCCAGAGTTGCTAAAAGTCAATGGCTATTACACAGGACAGTCCGGCAAATTCCATATGGGACCTTATGCCCGAAGAGGGTTTGATATCATCAATGAAAAACGCTCGGACACTGGTGATGGTGGTGAGGAATTGTGGGTGAAGACCATCCAGGAACGACCCAAAGACAAACCATTCATGATGTGGTTCGCGGCCTTTGATGCTCACAGGGCCTGGGGACCCAACGAATTCAGCGGCACACATCATCCGGATAGCATTGTTGCTCCTTTTTACCTTGATGAAGGGTTTGAGACGCGGGAAGATCTTGGCAAATACTATGATGAGATCAAACGTTTCGACCATTATATCGGGGAAGTCGTGGCCGAGCTTAAGCAACAGGGTGCGTATGAAAATACTTTCATCATCGTGATGGCTGATAATGGCCGCCCCTTCCCTCACAGCAAGACCCGCGTCAACGACCGGGGAATGAAATCTCCATTTATCGTTCACTGGCCGGAGAGGATCACCGGGGAGCAGGCTTCGGAAAGCCTGGTGAGTGCCATTGACATTGCGCCTACGCTGCTTAGTCTGGCAGGAGTCACACCAACCGAGCAGTTTCAGGGAAAGAGCTTCGACCCATTGCTATCTAACCCTGATCAACCATTCAGAAATTATGTCTTTGCAGAGCACAACTGGCACGACTATGAGGCCCACGAAAGGATGGTCCGCAGCAAAGATTTCATGTACATAAAAAACTCACGCCCCAACCTGCCACAGATGGGCCCGGCCGATGCCGTGGGAAGCCCTTCCAATGCTGCACTGAGAGCAAGGCAAAAGAATGGTACCCTCACCGCTATCCAGGCGGATATTTATGTAACCCCAAGACCGCATGAGGAGCTATTTGACTGTAGCTATGATCCTTTGCAGCTCAAGAATATTGCCTCGGTGCCAGAAGTGGCTGATGACCTCTCGGAAATGAGAGATATATTGGAAGAGTGGATCACGGCCACAAGCGACAACGTACCCGATAGCCTCACTACCAGCTGGTACACTTACGATCCCGGGTATGTAAAGACCGAATCCCATAGTGTAAGAGGAGAAACTCCCGGTGAAAGCCTGAACGCGACAAAAAACAACAACCCCGGTCCGTTTTAAACGAGGTTTAGTATCTTTATTGGATGGGTGTGAAATATCCGGAAAAAGAAGAAGTGGAAATTGATGACATCACGCTCCTGGAGCCTGAAGGTGTCTACTCATATGCTGACTACCTGAAATGGACCTTTGAGGAACGGGTAGAGATCATCAAGGGCAAAATCTTTAAGATGTCTGCTGCTCCGGCCACAAAACATCAGGAAGTAAGTTCAATTCTGGGATATGAGATATTTGGTTATTTAAAAGACAAAAATTGCAAGGTATTCTATGCACCTTTTGATGTTCGGTTCCCAAAAGACCTTTCTGATAGCAATGAAGAAACATTCACCGTGGTGCAGCCAGACATCTCGGTGATCTGTGACCTTATAAAGCTTGATGAAGCGGGCTGCAAAGGGGCCCCTGACCTTATTGTGGAGATTCTATCTCCTTCCACTTCATCAAAAGACCTCAAAGAAAAATTTTGGCTGTACCAGGAACATAAGGTGAAAGAATACTGGGTGGTGTATCCCGGAGAAAACATCATCGAGCCTTTTGAGCTGGATCATGAAGGAATCTTTCGTTCCAAAGGTAAGTTCGTTGAGGGTGACGCCCTCAAATCAACTGTACTGTCCGGGTTTTCAATCCAAATAAATGATGTTTTTAAATCCTAAAAGCAGATCGACTTGAACTTACTTACCAACATACTCATTGGAATCATTGCAGCTCAACACTTGTATTTTTTCTATTTTGAGTCATTTGCATGGACTACAACCGGTCGCAAGATCTTTAAGCAATTTCCAAAGGAATTTTTCCAGCAAACCAAAAGTATGGCCGCAAACCAGGGACTCTACAATGCCTTTTTGGCAGCCGGTCTGATCTGGAGTTTATTGATAGAAGATCCTACATGGAGTATATATATTGCGATCTTCTTCCTGGGGTGTGTTTCTATTGCCGGGATTGTTGGGGCCTTCACTGCTTCAAAAAAAATATTCTATATACAGGGTTTACCTGCGATCCTTACCCTAGTCCTCATCCACCTCCTTTAACTATGAAAGTGCATGTTGAGTCTCTGTTTCTTCCGCAGTTTAAAATATTTGGTGCACTAATCATTTTGTTTGGCATCCCAGGATTTTATGCCCTCCCTGTCCCTTTTATTTTCAAAGTAATGTTATGGTTGATCGTGTTGGGGATTGGGCTTTTCTTGCTGGCAGGTACACAAATATTGGAGATCAATAAAGATCAAAAGCAATACCGCTCAGCAGTTTCTCTCTTTGGTTGGATCAATTTTGGAGGATGGAAGACTTACTTATCCCCGGAAAACATCTTCATCAAACAGTCCAGAACAAGCCAACGGATGGGCATGGGTCCTATTGAAAGCACGGTAAAAAGTGTGGTCTTCGATGCATATCTGAAGATCTCTGACAGCGAGAAGATCTATGTCGGATCAAATAAATCTAAGGAACGATTACAACGAAAAATTGAACCCCTTAAAGTTTACCTGGAAATTCCAATCCTTGATCTGTCAGAATAAAATTCAGGTATTTGGTAAATTCGCCTGTTGATTTAAGAATATGTTCAGGCATCAGGGCAAAAGCAGGACGCTCTCACACAACCTGCAGATTGCCATAGTACTTTCCTTTGTCGCCGGCATCGTGAATGTCTCAGGATACCTGGCTATCAGCCAGCTGACCACCAATGTCACCGGACATTTTGCGCTTTTCATCAACGACCTGGCTAACCTGGAGTTCTGGAAAGGGACGATATATTTCCTCTACATATTCTCTTTTTTGATGGGTGCGTTTACCTCCAGCATGTTGATCGAAAAGTTTAGAGAGAATAAAAAGCTTAACGTGTTTGTTTTACCCACACTAATTGAATCATTGCTGCTTATTTTAGTCGCTGCTTTGAGTAATGTGACAGGCATGTTAGACCCAAACCTGATCGCGTGTATGCTGCTCTTTGCAATGGGCCTACAAAACTCCTATGTGACCAAAATCTCGAATGCAGTCGTCCGCACCACTCACCTTACGGGACTCTTCACCGATTTAGGTATTGAAATTTCACAATTGTTCTTCCGAAAAGCTCATCCCAACAGAGAAAAGATAAAGGCCACTATCCAATTGAGAGCCTACATCATATCCTGTTTCTTTTTAGGTGGACTATTAGGTGGTTTCCTATATGTGAGGTTGAGTTACCAACTAAACACCCTGCTCCTCGGAGCATTGATATTGATTATCAGCTTGTTTTATGATGATCTAAGGTTCAGATTTATTGTTACCCGAAGAAAATACAAGCAGAAGAAGAAGTTCAATTAAGGTAACACCTACAGTTTAATTATTTGTCAATTGAATCATTCTTAACAATCATACGTATATTTATAAAAAATATTACACGTGTAATGAATACAAAATTGACTTTGACCATTGAGCAGAAACTAATTGAAGAAGCAAAGAAATATGCAAAAAGCAAAGGGCGGAGTCTTTCAGATATCATTGAAAACTATCTCAAAGCAATTGTCAAAGAGGAAACTACTCAGGTAATTAATTCATCGCCAATTGCTTCATCACTAAGAGGTTCCTTTAAGGCACCTGAAGATTTCAATTACAAGAAAGAGCTATCAAAAGCTTTATCAAAAAAATACCTGAAGGGTGGACAAAATATTGATTGATACCGATGTCATATTAGATTTCTTTTTTGACAGAAATCCATTTGCAGAATACGCATCCCAGGTCTTTAGTCTATGTGAAAATAATCTAATAAAAGGGTATACTACTCCGGTTATTTATAGCAATGTGTATTATCTACTAAGGCAAACTGCCAGCCATGAAAAGGTAATTGATCACCTCAAACAATTATCAACAATCACTGATATCTTATCAATGGATAAAGAGGTTGTAATCAATTCGCTAAATTCAGGATTCAAGGATTTTGAAGAGGGTTTGCAAAATTTTGCCACAGTAAAATATGGTAAAATCAATGTCATTTTAACTCGAAACTTTAAGGACTTTAAAAAAAGTGAGATCGGAATAATGACACCAGAATTTTATATCAAATCAACCACCAATCTGTAAACCAGAATTCTCCTAATCGATAAAAAGCAGATACTTATGAAATACCTCCTCGACGGCCAAGAGACTGAAAGACTTAAATTCCGCTTGGTTCAACCTGATGACTTCGACACCTGGATCAGCCTGTTCAGGGACAGTGACGCCGGTGACTTCCTTGGGATGGCCGACCTTAACACTCCGGAAGAGCAATGCCAACGCTGGTTTGACATCTGTGACAACAGATATAAAAAAGACCTCGGTGGAATGAATGTACTGATAGATAAAACCTTAAATAAGATGGTTGGACAATGCGGTTTGCTTATCCAGGACGTTGATGAGATCAAAGAATTAGAGATTGGTTATTCCATCCTTCCTCAGTACCAGGGAAAAGGTTACGCAACCGAGGCAGCCAGAAAATGCCGCGATCATGGTTTTGAAAATGACTATTCCGACCACATCATATCAATTATCCACATTGACAATACCAAGTCTGCACAAGTAGCTTTAAGAAATGGAATGACCAAATGGAAGCGAACGGAATATAAAAAAATGCCGGTGGATATTTTCAGGATCACCAGGGAAGAATGGCTCAAGGTAAAGTCACAATAAAAAGATAACACCTCTTCCATTGAATTAACCAGTATAATTCAACATGTTTGACCAATGAATAAAGTTTTCCTTCTTCTATTATGTCTGATGTTGATGGCTAGTTCGGCCACCGCTCAGAAATCTTATGAGCCCAACTACTTCTACGCTTTCGGCGATATGCCCTATGATGAAGCCTCAATCCCCAGATATAACCGATTGGTAAAAGACATCAATGAAACTGATCCGGATTTTACCATTCATGTTGGGGATACCAAATCAGGTAGCACTCTATGTTCAAATGAATTCTATCAGAAGACGCTTAATCATTTTAATGGATTCAATAACCCACTGATCTATACACCCGGAGATAATGAGTGGACGGACTGTGACCGCGAGGCTTGCGGCGAATATGACCCGATTGAAAGACTGGATATCCTGAGAAGGACCATGTTCAAAAATCCATCAAAGAGTTTTGGGAAGCATTCAATTGATCTGATCAGCCAAAGTACCCTCTCTCCCTATGAAAAATACGTGGAGAATGTGATGTGGAAGCATAAAGACCTTTTAATCTCTACAGTACATATCTGTGGTTCGAGTAACAATTACCAGGAAGAAGGAGACAATACTGAATTTATAGAGCGAGAATCAGCTGCCATTGACTGGATCAAAAGGATCTTTCAAAAAGCAACGGAAAATAATTCCAAAGGAATCGTAATCGCTTTTCATGCCAACATGTTCAGCAGTCAGAATGATCCGGGGTACACAAAAATTCTGGCCGAGTTGAAGCCATTAATCAGGGATTTCAAAAAACCTGTTCTTGGAATCTACGGAGATTCACACCGTTTTCTGATCTCACAACCATTGTACCTGGATGGCAAACTGCTGACGAATTTTACTGCTTTGATGGTCTTCGGGTCCGCGGATGTAAATTATGTGAAAATCAGCATGGATATGAATCGGAACAATATTTTTGATATCGAACCTGTCTACATCGACTGATTACTTTTTCTCAAACGGTTTAAATTGCTTTCATGGATTCAAAATACGTAGCAGACGAGCAATTCAAACAGGTCAATTTTAACGAAACTCCATTTGAAAAGGGTGAATATGAATGTTGTACGTTCATCAGTTGCAGCTTCAACGGAGTGGACCTAAAAGATTTCAAGTTCCTGGAATGCGAATTCATCGAGTGTGATTTTAGTAACGCCAAGATCGACAATGCAGCTTTCCAGGATGCTATTTTCAAAAACTGTAAGCTGTTAGGGCTCCAGTTTGAGCGATGCAATGCATTTGGCTTCTCTGTATCATTTGATCAATGCGTACTCAACCATTCTACCTTTTACCAGATGAAGCTCCCGAAAACGCCAATTACATATTGCCAGTTGGAGGGTGTCGACTTTACAGAAACGGATCTGAAACAAGCTAAAATCACAGATTGTAACCTCCTCAATGCCACCTTTGAACGTACCAATCTCGAGCTGGCTGACCTGAGAAACTCCATCAATTACAGCATCAACCCGGAGGTCAATCGCATCAAAGGCGCTAAATTTTCTTTGTCGGGAGTTGCCGGATTATTGGATAGATATGGCATTTCCATTGATAATGCCAGTTAGTCCGGATCAGGTTTATTGTAAAACCACTATTTTAGTAGCCCCTAACCGACCTTCTTCTTATCTAATGACTAAATCACCTGCCCGCAGACTGGCTGCTATTATGTTCACCGATATCGTCGGTTATTCAGCATTGATGCAAAAAGATGAGGTCACGGCAGCTGCCACACGAAAACGGCACAGGGAGACCTTTGAAAGCAAACACAAGGAATTTCACGGTGAGATCATTCAGTATTATGGTGATGGAACACTGAGCATTTTCGGGAGTGCAGTAGAAGCAGTAAAGTGTGCGACCGAAATCCAGGTCGAACTATCATCCGGGAATCCAAAAGTTCCTCTGCGCATCGGGTTGCACCTGGGCGACATCGTCCATACAGGCACGGAGGTTTATGGTGACAGTGTGAATGTGACTTCCAGAATCGAACACATTGGCGTAACGGGATCGGTGCTCGTTTCTGAAAAAATTAATTCTGAGCTGAAGAACCATCAGATTAAAACCCTTTCCATGGGTAAGTTTGACTTCAAAAACATTGCTCAACCCATGGAGGTTTTTGCTGTGGATCATCCCGGAATCCATGTTCCCCAAACTNATGAGCTGCAAGGAAAAAAAAGTAATGTGAGCACAAGTGTTGCGGTGCTTCCTTTCTTGAATATGAGTGCCAACAAAGACAATGAGTTCTTTAGCGACGGCATGACAGAGGAGATTATCAATGCCCTTACGGGGATCAAAGAGCTCAAAGTCACTTCCAGAACTTCATCATTTTTCTTCAAAAACAAGACGATCCCCCTCCAGGAGATCGGACAACAGCTGGGGGTTTCAATCCTCCTTCAGGGCAGTGTGAGACTTGCTGGAAATAGAATGAGGATTTCAGCACAGCTGGTGAATGTGGAAAATGACGAGCATTTCTGGTCCGAGACATTTGACCGGTCCTTTGATGATATTTTTGCTGTTCAGGATGAAATCAGTCTGCTCATAGCCGACAAGCTACGAGAGCATACCGGTCACTTTGAGATAAGCAATCAACTGGTGGAAGCTCCGGGAGTACCCCCATCGATCTATAAACGCTATCTACAAAGCAGGTACCAGGTAATAAAAATGAACAAGCCCGATCTTGAAGAGGGACTTTCTGTACTTCTTGAGATCACCGATCAATATAAAAGCTTTACTCCTGCTTTTCTAGGCGTTAGCATGGCTTATACACTTACAGGTGCACTGGGATTTATGCCTGCGGGTGAAGCCTGGATGAAGAGTAAACCTTACCTCGACAAAGCCATTGAATTAGACAAAGACCATCCGGAATGTTTACTCCAGCAGTCCTGGATCTCCTTTTTCCAGGATTGGGATCTTCCTGCAGCATATGCTTATGTCAACAAAACTTTGGAGATACGCCCGGTAGTAGACGCTTATCAGACGATGACATCGATGCTTACGGCAGAGGGTAAGCTGAAAGCAGCACATCACTATATAGATACAGCCCTTGAGATCGACCCGCTCTCAGAGATCACACACCACCTCAAAGGGTATACCCTTTACCTGGAGGAAAAGTACGAAGAGTCATTAGTGTATTTCAGGAAATCCATTGCGCTGAAGGAAGGTTCTCATGTATCCCTTTTATACCTGGGACAGGCACTTATCCAAATGGGGAAAGCTGGTGAAGCATTGGAATACTTCCAAAATCTTCCTCAAGGAACAGATGAACTTTACGCGATCGGTGGTACGGTCCTTGCAAATGCTGCTTTAGGAAATAAAAAGGAAGTGGCACTGGGGATTGGTAAAATCAAGACCTACCTGGAATCAGAGTCCATGGAACGTGCCATCAACCTGTTGGTCCTTTGCTATACCCTGGAGAAAAAATATGATAAGGCAGTTGAAATGGTGGAAAAGGGAATGGAGTTCCATTTACCCCTAATTGTGTATCTCAATGTGGAGCCAATGCTCAAACCACTTCATGAGGTATCACGATTCAAGGAACTCATGGGGCAAATATTTGGCGATACTCAATCACATGAGGAGCATACAAGAAAATACAAAAAGTCACTGCTTAACCCGGAATTGCTCAGCCAGTATCATGATCAGTTGAAAGACCTTATGATCACCGAACAGCCCCACCTTAACCCAAACCTCACACTTAGGGATCTTGCTGACCAGATGGAGATTCCAGCAAACCAATTCTCACAATTGCTCAATGAAGGCTTTAACCAGAATTTCTCTGAATTCATCAATGCTTACAGGCTAGAAACATTCAAGGAAAAAGTCGCAGACCCCAAAAACAGCCACCTTACCCTTCTGGCTATTGCCTATGACAGTGGCTTCAACTCCAAGACCGTGTTTAACACATACTTCAAGAAAGTGACGGGACAGACGCCGAAGGCCTACATGAAGACCATCACTCAGAAATAAGTTCGGATTTAAAAACCCGAACGATTGCGGTATCCCGCACTTCTACTTTTGGATCATGAAACTTTAAAAAGAAATAATCATGATCACAAAGGACACACAATCCATGAAAGCCATCGTCTCCACAAAATACGGGTCACCCGATGTACTCAAATTTCAAGAGGTTGAAAAACCCACACCAGGAGATGATGAAGTGCTGGTGAAAATCCATGCTGCATCTGTTACCCGGGCACATTGCATGATGAGAACCGGATTCCCGCTTATCGGCAGGTTATTTTTGGGGCTCACCAAACCAAAAAATACGATCTCAGGGACCGACCTGGCAGGTGTGGTGGAAGCTACCGGTAAAAATGTTTCAGACTTCAGTGTTGGTGAAGAAGTGTTCGGTTCAACTGACATTAACATGGGGTGCTATGCAGAGTATGCCGTGATCAAAAAGGATGACATTCTGATCCATAAACCAAAAAATATCACTTTCGAAGAAGCCACGGCGATACTGGACGGCTCTACTACGGCTCTACCCTTTCTTCAAAGCATCGCAAAAGTCCAAAGAGGTCAAAAAGTACTTATTAATGGGGCTTCCGGAGGAATTGGTACGGCAGCTGTACAACTAGCAAAATTCTTCGGAGCGCATGTCACGGGAGTTTGCGGGCCTACTAACCAGGAGATGGTGAAATCGCTGGGTGCCGACGAAGTGATTGATTATTCACAAACTGATTTCACCAGGAGCGATACAAGATATGACATCATTTTCGATACAGTTGGGAAGCAATCATTCAAAAAATGCAAATCAGTGCTTATGCCCTTCGGTATCTACTTATCACCTGTCCTGAATTTTGGATTGCTCATGGATATGTTTGTCACTTCACTATCTGGAAAAAAGCGGGCCATTTTCGCTGCAACGGGTATGCTGAAAACGGAAGAGAAATTGGAGAACATCGGCTTCATCAGTTCCCTGATCAACCAGGAAAAACTGAAAGTAATCATTGATCGGACATTCCGTCTGGAAGAAACCGCTGATGCCCACAGGTATGTAGATCAGGGACATAAAAGAGGGAATGTGGTGCTGGTGATGGGGTGAATCAGATTCTTTCAGCTACAACTTTTCCTTTTTTAGTATGTTGTTGCTTTTTTGCATGACCAGAGGCTTCTTCTCTTTCAAGAGCCTTGTTCATGGCTTTTTCAGCTCTTAATGCATCTTTTACTGCATCTTTCATATCTGTAAAGATAATCATATTCATACACAGTCATGTCGCCTATATTGAAAATTGGGATGCTGCTAGACATGCTTTCCTCTTCAAGGAAAGAAAAAAGCAAAATTTGCTGCAACAGGTATGTTGAACGCAGAAGAAAAACTGGAAAATATAGGCATCATTAGCTTAGTGATCACAAGGGAAAGCTCAAAGTAATCATTCCACCATCCCATCTATCCACTGCCTAATCAACTCCACTCCCTCCGTATGAATAAGCTTCCTGCCTAGCTCGGGCATCATCACCTCCGGCTGAGTTGAATTCATTCGGCGGACCAGGATGGACTTATCAGGCTGACCGGGAACAATGTCATATTTCAGATTGCCTGAACCCTTTCCGGCTGCAACAGGAGATTTCATGATACCCACCTGCTCTGAATGGTCGTTGCTGGCCAGGAGATATAGCCCGGAATTCTTGGCAGGCCCCTCCAACCGGTGACAATGGGCACAATTCACTTCCAGGTATGCCCGTGCTCTTTCATCTAGTGTACCTGACTCTGGATGTTCATATCTGGCTAGTCTAGGGATCCCTGACGAAGGTAATCCCTTTAGAAAACCTGCTTCAGCCAGATGGGTCAGCTGATGGTAAGTCCTTCCGCGAAACTCCAGGTCCCGGTTGAGTTGACGTGCAGTAGGCCCAATAGGGGCTATCTTCCCATTGAGTTCATGGCAGCTTTTACACTGCGCTACATTGGGGATCAAATAGTTAATGGGCTTTTTTCCTTTCAACAAAACTTCCTGATTTCCGCCCGTAATCTCAAGCTTAGCATCCGTCTGCTCCTCATTCCAGACATAAGGCAGTGCCTGCCAGCCATCCTCTTTCCGGATCAACAGCCGGGTTTCGATAATCCTTCCTTTTTGACCACTTAACTGATCATCGTCGTAGTAGAAATTTTTGATCAATGTAGTGCCAACGGGGAAATCCAAGGCTTCGGTAGGATGGTATTGTACTTCACTCCCCTCAGGCAATGAAATGAACCGTCTTTTGAGGGCATAATCAGAAAACAATGGGGAATTGAGTTCGTATGGAAATACATTCTTTGCCGGGTTCAGATTCCTTAACTCACCTTCAAAAAAACCATATTCAGACAGCAGCCCAAAACCTAGAGATGCCGTGACGACACTTTCGTCATACACCTCTTCTTCATAGGTGATCTTTCTTTCCTTGTTCGATTTTTCACATCCCAAAACAAATGGAACTAACAGCAACAAAACTTTTGCCTTCATACTTATAAACTACAATTGAGACTTGCCGGATTGCTTTCCAGTCCTTCGAACATATGGGCAGCATCCAGGATAGCCGTTTTAATACCTGTTTCCTGTACGCAGATACGATAGTCGGGGTTTATTTCACCACTTGCCAGCAAGTAATCAGGTGCCTGGATTCCATCCCAGACCACATGCGGCCTGTCTAGCCCAAATTTCAACATGAATAGTTTACCAAAATCATTGTCCATTTTTGGGATCAGACTATTGTTGGAATATTCATTATCGTGTACAAAGACTCGTCCGGGATATGGATTATAGCGTTCATCTGTCTGGAAATTTTCATCTACTCCTTTGGCACTTGAATTACCGGGCTGCTTATCTGGTTTTTCACTCATAGCCGCCATCAGCTCATAGCTTACAATACCAATGCTAATGGTATTGTTGTTGCTAATCTTATTGTTGTACACCTCCACATCACGAGTAGCCATGATGGTCATGCCGGTACCTGGAGGTACCGATGCTACTATATTCCCTTTAGGAGCAAAATTGAAAAGGTTGTTTTCGTAGACCTCATTGTTATAAACCTTCACGTTTCGGCCATTCCGTGTCAATCCTGGCAAATCAAATACCAGGATACCACCCGTGTTGTTATAAGACTTATTACCATAGATCTCCACATTTTCCGAATTCTCGCTTTCAATACCAGCCACATTCCAGTAGACCTTGTTATTCCGTATGATCACATTCTCTGATTGTCCTACATAGACCCCTGCATCGCTGGCCCCAAGCACTTCACATTCTTCGATCAACACATCTGAGCAGATCACCGGGTAGAGCGCATATGCTCCATTGTCTTCACTGATCTCACCTGTCCAGGCAGACTTGATTCGACGAAAAGTAATCCCTTTTGTATCTGTCACTTTTATATTGTCCCCTGCAGCATCCTCTACTGTAAAATCCTCCAGCACAATATTTTCACAATTGGCCACTCGAATACCCTCTGCTCCCTCCTCCTGGAGAATGAATGACAGTACCGTTTTATCCATTCCCTTACCTCTGATAGTGATGTGCTTTTTGCTATCCAGGATCAGACTGTTCTTGAAGATAAAGTGGCCTTCTTCGAGCTTTATAACAGAGCTATCCCTAGCCAGTAGAAATTGGGTCATTAAGGCTTTCTCAATGCTTTTATAATCACGCGCTGGCTCATATCCGGGTGTAGAGTCACAGCTGGCAAAAAGAATGGCTACTATCACAAACAGGCTTGTGATTAAGGTTAGCTTCTTAGAAACATTTCTCATAGGGCTAATATTGGTGGAAATAAAGATAATCAAAAACGTAACGTCTTACTTTTTCAAAGTGGTCTATCACAACTAAAAAATATTTACCCTCTAAAATCAATTCTTTGTAGATTTATGGACTTAACCCGTTTGATAAATCAGATCCAACACCCAAAAATGGTCGTACAACTCAATCTCATCAAAAGCCTTACATCAAACACCCTCTTTTTGACCGTTATTTTATGTTTCACTCTGATCTCCTGTTCGCAACAGAAAAATGAGGATCCAAAAGGATTTGAGTTGAAAATTGAGCAATTGACTTCAGGTGCCAAACATCACTTTTTTGGATATATCGGGCAATGCCAGACCATTCCCTGGAATGCTTCCGGGCAATACATCCTGGGGATGGAGATCGATACCATCAGCAGGATGCCGTTGCCGGATGAGGCAGCCTCCATTTTTGTTATTGATACCCGGGATAACAATAAGATCATTTACCTGGATAAAACCTACGCCTGGAATCCCCAACAGGGCACAATGTTTTACTGGAATCCCAATGCACCGGAAACTCAGTTCTTCTTCAACGACCGGGATCTGGAAACTGGCAAAGTCTTTACCGTACTCTATGATGTAAGTGAAAGAAAAAGAGTGAAAGAATACCGCTACGAGGACACCCCGATTGGCAATGGTGGTGTGGCAGCTGATGGATCAGCCTGGCTGGGACTCAACTATGGAAGGATGGCAAGGCTTCGATTGGTTACCGGCTATCCCGGAGCTTTTGATTTTTCAAAAGATAATATCGCACCTGACAACGACGGGATCTTTATTGTCGATGTGAAAACGGGCGAAAAGAGACTATTGGTATCTTTCGCCCAGATTGCCGAAAAGATAATAGACACGGACCCCAACCTCCACACAGGACTGTTCATCAACCACAGCCTGTGGAATAGAAATGCTGACAAGGTGTACTTTTTTGCTCGAGCCGGATGGGATGGAAACAGAACTTCAGGAGAAAGAGTGAATGTGCCGTTCACCATCAATGTAGATGGAACAGGATTAACCGCACATTCGCAATTTGTAGGAGGTCATCCGGAATGGGACGAGGGCAATATCATCATCGGAAGTGCTCCGGATGAAACGGGGGCTATTCGGCAGGTCCGCTATGATGTCGACAAAAAGGAAATCATTGAATACATGGGCAACCCGGAAATATTTCCTAACCCGGAAGGAGATATCTCCCTGTCACCCAATGGCGATATGTTTGCAAACGGCTTTGTCAACGGCAATAAGAACTCTTATACAGTGCTACGTCGCAGCGACGGGTATTTTGTCTATACCGAAGGACTCAGCAAAGGAGAATATAAAGGAGACATCCGTATCGACCCGGCTCCCCGATGGAATAGAACCAACGATGCCATCCTGGTACCAGGCATTGACAAAAACGAGACCAGGCAAATGTTTGTGATCAAATTGATTACCAGTGGCAAATAATCTAAAAGGCTTTATCCTACTTCCATTTGGTTTCATGAAAAATATCCTTCGATTAGTCACTGTCATTTTATTAGCGGCCTGCAACCAATATCAGGATCCTGACCAGCGTCTCTGGACCATGCGTTCAGTCCTGGATGATCAACCCAGGATGTTTTCAATTCTGCTCGATAGCCAGATGTATCTGGCATATGACCTTGCCAAATGTGAAGTATACAAGGTCTGGCGAGGCGGCATCAGCATTGAAGGGGCACCGTATACCGACAAGAAAAATATCCAACCAACTTCCTGGGGAGTCACCTATACCAATGACCACAGTGATCCGTTTCGTTGGTCTGTGTTGCAAGCAGGTACTCAGATTGAAGCCAGAGTCAGCAACACTGGATATATTTTTAGAGACAGCGGACTTGAATTGGGTTATCAGGTCATCCTGGGATCCGATACAATCAAAGTCACTGAGCAGCCATTTTTTACGGAAAAGGACGGGAACCCCGGGCTAACCCGCAAATTCAAAGTTGGAAGCATACCTGACGGATATGAATTGAAGCTGGAAAACTCCGAAGAGACCATCGCATTGACATCAAGAAGTACAACCATCTGGGAAAAAACTTTTGATCCCATCCCCCAACCAGAAAAGCCTAACCTGGATCCCGAATTTGATCATCGGGGAAAGCTATTCATCAGCAAGAGTGATTGTGCTACCTGCCATGAACTCGACCATAAGATGGTGGGTCCCTCCTATATTCAGATTGCGGAACGCTATGCCGGCCAGGATGTACGTGACATATTGATGGAGCGGATCAAAAATGGCAGCAAAGGACAATGGGGCGAGGCTATTATGACCCCACACCCTACTTTATCACAAGAGGAATTGAGGCAATCTGTGAATTATATCCTTTCACTAGCTAATGAACCCAAAGAGGAACCAAAGAATGAGTGGACTGTTTATCCTCCTTTAAGTGCAATGTCGAAAGAGTTAAAAGACTCTTTGTCTAAGAAACTTGGAAGACCTCTCGGTAAAATTAAAGCAGAACAAAAACCTACTCCCGGATTCGGAGCAGCCCTTGAAGGTCTTCACCCAAGCTTTGATATCACCGTATTGCATCGCTCTGACTTCAAACCGAGAGTGGCTGCCATGGCTTTCATGCCTAATGGTCGGTTACTGGTCTCTACCTGGGATACGGAAGGAGCAGTCTACTTGCTGGATGGTGTACAAGGCGATAGCAGCACACTCAAAGTGAAAAAGATCGCTCGAGGGCTTCATGAGCCATTGGGTATGGATGTGGTAAACAATGAAATTTTCGTGGTCCAGAAACATGAGCTTACACAGCTCATCGATCATGATGGTGACGACATCATCGATGAATATAAAGCCATTTGTAACAGCTGGCAGGTTTCCAGTGACTTCCACGAGTTTGCCTTTGGGTTGATACATAAGGATGATCATTTTTATGTCACCCTCTCCATGGCCATGCGGTTGCTGGATAGCGAAGAACAGCTTTTTGACCGCGGTAGGACAATCAAAATATCCAGAGATGGCACCTACGAGTGGGTCAATTACGGGATGCGAACCCCCAATGGGGTTGGAGTCGGTCCTGACAATGAGATCTTTATTGCTGACAACCAGGGGCGATGGACCCCTGCCAATAAGATCATTCACCTCCAAAAAGGAGCCTACATGGGCATGCGACCGGGTATTTTGAAAGGGATGGAACTACCCGAAGAGACTCCCCCTGCCATCTGGCTGCAGGAAGATGAGATTGGGAATTCTCCATCGG
>JAHCMM010000093.1 GCA_019192515.1 Cyclobacteriaceae bacterium SS2 | reverse complement strand
GGAATGACTGAGAGGGTTGAAACCTCGGTGACAAACCAATCGAATAAGGCTGTGCCAGGAACTGATCTGCAATACCATTGATCTCTTGGTAGCTATTGAAATCAAATACCAACTCAAAGATGCTTTCATTCGTATTCTCAGATTCAAAAATATTCCTGTAGTTTCCAGTCGAAACCAAATGGTAAATGCTGCTATTTATCAATTCATTGGTTACAGAAACAACTGTATTATAATCTTTTTCCCATGCGTATACATGTGCTTTAAGCGCCATAGCGCCACCCCATGTTCCTTTGTTTGGTGAACTTGATTTTGGTAGCTTGTTAACAGCCTCCTCCAAATCATCTTTAATTGCACTCAGAACAATATTTTGTGGTGTTCTTGAAACAAAAAAGTCATCTTCAGAAGAGGTATAAGGCTCAAGTATTAAGGGTACATCACCCCAGATTCTTACAGCATAGAAATAAGCAAGCGCCCGGATAAAATAGCCCTGTCCCAGGAAATTATTCTTTTCGCCTTCTGTTAGGTCCGAGATACTGGCCACATTACTTAACAGGTTATTGCACCTGGCAATAAGGTTGTAAAACTCTGACCAGTTGGCCGGACCCAGCCTGGGATGCAATTGATCTCGCATTATCAACAAGTGGTCAGGTGTCGGATTGCTTTCTCCTTCTATAAACTCTACCTCATCTGATCTGAAATCACCCCAGATCAGGAAATCAGATCCAAGCGTTTTCTGAAGTCCGTCGTAGACGGCTGTCAATCCTGCATTGGCATCGTCGCGTGATTTCCAAAAATCCTGTTGTGTCAGGTTACTGATGGCTTCCTGATCTAGAAGACCCGAGCAGGCACTTGCCATTGTCATTAATACAACTAAAGCTTTATTATAATATTTTTTCATTGTTCAAAGATTAAAATCCAACATTGACGCCAAGAATGATTGACTGTGCGGTTGGGTAGCCTCCAATATCTACTCCAAAGACACCCCTACTGTAATCAGAAGAACTATTCAGTTCAGGATCGTAGCCGGTGTATCTAGTGAAAGTCAGCAGATTTTGACCAGTCAGGTAAACTCTCGCTTTCGAAAGCTTGATTTTTTCAATTACATCCTTGGGTACATTATATGAGAGGGTCAAAGCCTTGAGTCTCAAGTAAGAACCATCTTCCAGCCATCTGGTTGATTCTTTGCGCCCGTTTTGTTTAGGGTCTCCCTGTATAGCAATGGGAACATCAGTTACATCACCTTCCCGCTGCCATCTATTGAAGTAGATATAAGGTGAGGGAACAGGAAAAGCTCTTGCCATGTCATCTCTTTTGGCCCTGAATCTGTTGAGAATATCATTACCATAAGAGAAATTGAAAAAGGCAGTAAGTTCAAAATTGGTATACCTTAATGTGTTTGAAAAACCGCCAACAAATTTTGGATTCGCATTCCCAATAATGGCTCTATCTTCGATATCGATTACATTATCATCATTCAGATCACGGAAGATGGCATCTCCTGCCTCCACTGCTCTTCCATTCATAATCAAACCAGATGGCACATCTTCGGTAGTTGAATAGACCCCATCAAATATGTATCCATAGAAAATACCCAAAGGTTCTCCTTCTCTTATCAGCCCATTAATTCCAAAACCATTGGTTGGAATATCATTACCTGAAGGGAGGGCTATCACTTTATTTTGATTGAAAGCAATATTAAAGTTGATATCCCATCCTACTTTCTTATCAAAGATCGTTGATCCCATGGTTATCTCCACTCCTTTATTTTCAAGTTCTCCAAGGTTTGTTGTTAATGAACTATACCCTGAAGTGGTAGGTATTGGAATACTGAAAAGTAGATCTGTCGTGTTTTTATAATAGTAGTCTATCATAAAAGACAACCTGTATTTCAAAAGGCTAAAGTCAATACCCAGGTCATACTGAGTTGTTTTCTCCCAAGTCAGGTTATTATTTGGCAATCCATTTGAAGAATGGGTAATACCAGCCTGACCAAGATAATTGGCTCCTGTAGACATCAGACCTCTTGAGATGTAGTTTGGAATAGATTGATTACCAGTTTGACCTAAACTGGCCCTCAGCTTCATGTCATCAAGGANATCAAATCCTGACAACCAAGACTCCTCTGAGATTCTCCAACCGACAGAAACTGAGGGAAAGTTCCCATATCGTGTATTTTTCCCAAACCTAGAGGATCCATCTCTTCTTACAGCTAATTGTAAAAGATACTTGCCACTAAAAGCATAGTTTATCCTGGAAAATAGAGAGGTGATAGCCCAGCTTGAAATGCCACTATATGCATCTGATAGGGTAGCACCCGCATTTACCGTAATAATATTGTCAGTAGATGCATTTGTACGTTGTGCCAATATTGACTCAGCTACGCTTTCCTGTTGACTATATCCTACCAATGCTGTTAACTGATGTTTACCGAATTCCTTTTGATAGGAAATCAGGTTTTCATTAATCCAGGTAATGTCTTCAAAAAACCTGGCTGTAGACTGTCTGTATTCATCTGGCCTAACATAAAGAATGGAAGGAATAAACCTATTCTCATGTAATCCAAGGACATCAATTCCAATGCTTGACCTAATTCTCAACCCCACTATAGGTTTGATCTCTCCATAGAAATTTCCAATGACTCTATTTCCAATGGCTTCATTTGTCATAGCTTCTGTAATCCCAATTGGATTAAAACCGTAGGTTAGATTCCCATCTACATCATAGGGTGACAACATTGGACTTTGAAACTCAAAAAGGTTGTTCAATACACCTCTAAATGTTCCGTTACCTGCACCGGCACCCGCTTCACCATCATTGATTCTATTATTGATGGAGCGGGTGTATCCGATATTGGTTCCAAAATTGAAAAAATCATCTTTCTGATAGGATAGATTGATTCTTCCCGAATATCTCTTGTAACCTGAATTTGGAATAATACCTTCCTGATCAAGATATCCCAGTGAAATAGCATAGGCAAGTCCGTTACTTCCACCATCAACACCGATGTTAGTACTTGTCAAAGGGGCCACTTGAAACAGTTCATCCTGCCAGTTGGTATCATGATTATAGTTGGGGTTTAAGGTATCGGTAAAATGTTCAAAAGCATCAATCCTACCATTGTTTACCCAAGCTTCATAACCAAGCTCACGATCCTGTAGTGCATTGACTACGGGAAGTATCCTTGTGATTTGTTGTAAACCTGTTTTGTAATCCAGGTTTACATTCATCTTTCCTTCAGACCCTTTTTTTGTTGTAATCAACACCACACCATTAGATGCCCTCGACCCATAGATAGAGGCCGCTGCCGCATCCTTCAAAATTTCAATGGATTCGATATCACTTGGATTAAGATCTCCCAATGCGCTGATACTTGAAGTCGCGCCATTCCTGGATTCATCTGCCAATCCACTGTAATCTCCTGATTTGATAGGAACACCATCCACCACATAGAGCGGTTCATTTCCACTACCTATTGAGGTATTACCCCGAATACGTAAAGTAATGCCAGCCCCAGGTGCTCCATTATTCTGGACTACATGAACTCCCGCTGCTTTTCCCTGTATAAGANTATCAAGATTGGAAAAAACCTGGTCTTCAAGCTCCTTTTTGTCAATAGAGGAAACTGATCCTGATATATCTTTTCTTTTCTGGGTACCATAGCCTACAACAACCACCTCATCAAGACTTTCTAAATCGGGGGTCATTTGCATAGTAATTGTAGACATGCCATTAATTGGAATAACTTGAGTTTGAAAACCAACAAATGAAATTGTCAATGATGCATTTTCATTTACATTCAAGCTGAAATTTCCATCTACATCCGTAATTGTACCATTTGTGGTGCCTGTTTCCAATATGGAAGCCCCTGGTAGTGATTCCCCATCTTCTGTGGTTATCGTACCAGTTACTACTGTCTGTGCCCTAACTTGTAAGGTTAGTCCAAGCACAAACAACATCAGTAATACTTGTTTCATATTTTATAGGTTTAATAGTTGTGAATTGAACAATCATTGCTTCCATTAGCTAGCTGTAAAGAATAAATCATTATATATCCTATTGTTTTTATGTCCAACATAATAACAAATATGAAAATACAAATTATTTTTTCCAAGCATTTACAAGAAATTCTTAATTATTCTCCTTTTATTCTGAAAATTGATTTGTATCGGTTATGGAGTTCTTGTAAAATGTTAATGCTTCCATGTGTGGTCTAAGATGTTCCTCCATAGCCGTTTTAAATTCGGAGACACTACCTTTTTTCAAAATATCGACTAAGTCTTTATGGACAACTGAAGACTTTTTTGGTGGGTTTTTAAGCTTTGAAAAGTTATTTATTACAAACTCAAAGATGGGCATCAAAAGTTGCTGAAAATCATGCAGTGTATTATTGCCGGTGATATCATATAATTTACCATGGAATTGTACTTCCTCATTTAACCTATATACATCCGTACTCCCACCCTTTCCGTGATGTTTTTCTAAAATCTTCTCCAGATCCTCAATATCTTTCTCTGTCTTCCTTAAAAACAAAAAATCAGCTAGCCCCAATTCAATTACCAGCCGCATTTCGAAAACATCAATCAATGTTTTTTTATCCAGGAATGATGGGTATAACACACGCTCCAGCCCATTCAATATATTCGGTGAGGTCAATACCATGCCCCGCTTCTTCTTAGATTCAATTAATCCAAGCATACGAAAATGACTCAATGCCTCACGAATCACATTCCGGCTTACATGTAACAGTTCGGCTAGCTCAGTTTCTTTAGGTATGGGGTCACCAGGTTTGAGATTGCTTTCTTTAAAATACTTTTTGAGTTCTATCTCAACTAACTCCGATCTCGTTAGTGAATTTATTGGATCAAACTTATATCCTTGCATTTCTTTAGCCATCGCACCTTCTTCAAGTTAGTCTTCAAATATAGGCAAACAAGATAATATGTTTTATGTACTACATATTATCAATCAATAAAAAACCAGGTATTCCTACATGGCTTAACTCTTTTATTTAATCTACTTCAAAAGCCCCTTGCAATACTCAAAGCACTTCTTCACTTCAGCAACAGGATCAGACCCTTCCGGTACTTTGTATTCCAGCTCGATATCTCCGATGATCGGCCAGCCGTTCTTTTGGATCACCTTGAGTACATCGCCAATTGGTGTGCCTCCTTCTCCAAATGGTCGGTTGCTATTGGGCTCGGTAGCGTCTGGGCCGGTTTTGTCTTTGATGTGCAGGCTAATGATCCGATCATGAAGTCGCTCGATGACATCAGCAGGATTTTTACCGGTAGCACCGTAGTAATGTCCAATGTCCAGGTTCAGCATCAGTTTGGGACCAAAAGCCAGTACACGGTCGAAGCTGAAGTTAGGATCACCGGGCTGACCATGGTTGTGGAAGATCACATATTTATCATGCTTCTCAGCGAAAGGTGCCATGCGTTCGGCAGCTTCTTCGGAG
>JAHCMM010000092.1 GCA_019192515.1 Cyclobacteriaceae bacterium SS2 | reverse complement strand
TCAGACCCCACAGACTTTCAGATATCAATTGATTAAAGAAGCATATAAAGGTCCCATAGCTGAAACGGTGACTGATGATGCAACTGTCTATGAAACCTGGCATGGTGAGGTACATCTTGTGGAAGGTGATTATCAGAACCTTAAGATCACCACACAGGAAGATCTACTCTTCGCTGAGGCGCTACTAAACAAAAACTCCCCGTCTTTCTAGAAAGCGGGGAGCTCAATATTTTACCTAAATACCCACTTAGTACTCATCCTCATTGAAGAAGAAATCTTCTTTCGTTGGGTAGTCTGGCCAGATCTCCTCTATATTCTCATATGGCTGGCCATCATCTTCAAGTTCCTGTAAGTTTTCAACTACCTCCAATGGGGCTCCAGACCTGATTGAATAATCAATCAACTCATCCTTTGTTGCAGGCCATGGGGCATCTTCTAAATAAGATGCAAGTTCAAGAGTCCAATACATAAGCTAACTGCCTTTTAAAATAGTCGTGCAAAAATAAATTTTCTAATGAGAAATCAAACCCTATTATTAAGACACTTATATGTAAAAACCAACATTTTTGTTTCAAAAATCAGTAAAAAGATAAATTATACCCCCGTGAGATGCTTTAAAAGGGCTTCTTTCACCTGAATCTTGTTTTTTTGTTGATTAATTTTTTTGTCTACCAACTGCTGCATTTCACGGTTTCCTGCCGAAAAATTGGCCTGATTTTCCTCAAACTTTGCGAAATCCTCCTTGTCCCGGCTCAAAAGCTCTTTCAAAATCCCAACTTTGATGCTTTGTTTTTTATCCTCATCCAATTGTCTGAAGTCGGGAAATCTGTTACCAGCCAGCTTTTCAATAAAATCTCGTTCAGAGATAAGTTGAAAGAACCAAAACGCCTCTTTGCGTAAACGTTTTAGCTCCGGATGCTGTGTTTTGAAACGGATCAGGTTTTTACGCTGGAAATCCAGGTCCCTGGGATGATAGCTCGCTTCTCTGTTGTAGAATTTTTTTAAGTTTTCTAACAGCTTGATGAGATCAATTTGGGGAGGTGGACTGAAGCTTTTCTTTTTCATGTACATGTCAAACTCCTTTTTCAGTTCGACATATTCCTCTTTTGGGATGTTCCCGGTCTCATTCCACTTCTCCTTGAGCTCATTGATTTTTTCAAATCGCTCCTTGCCATGAAGTTCCTTGATTTTTCTGGCTTCTTCTACCAAAGACACATAGCTTTCCTTTCGTTTTTGCATGAGTCGCTTCTTGTCTTCATAGAAAGACTTTTTGCGCTCAAAAAACCGGCTGATGATATCCCAGAAATCTTCATCAAGTGATTCGTTTACATCGTCCGGAGCATTGCCGGTTTTGATCCATCGGGTTTTGATGTCGTGGATCTTTTCGGTAGACTCCTGCCAGTTGATAATCTTCTCGATCTCCCGGGCTTCCAGGATCATAGCTTCCTTGATCTCTTTGTTTCTGACCCTGTTTTGGGCAATCAGTGATTTAAGATCATCTTCTAGCTGAACCAGCTTTTCTTCAATGGGAAGATAGTCCCCCAGCCCGTCATGAGCAGGTAGCGAGTCCTTCAGATGCTTGAGTTTCATGAGAAAAGAACCCTTGTTCTCTGCTTCATTAATATCTTTTTCCAGGGAGTCGACTTTAGCTGAAAGGTCTTTGAATTTTTCTTCAAAGTATGCCAGGGAACTTTGCTCATTCCCTTCTTTTATTTCCCCTATCTTTCTTTTGGGGTGACTTCCCCAGGGATTTAAGTATATATCATCTCCTTCGATGAAACCAAAAGGAATCTCTTTTTTACTCACGATAAAAAAAGTATTGTGGTGGATTGGAATGCAGAATTATAAAGAAGTAAATTCGTCCTCATTTTGAAAAAATAGTGTTATCCAAAGGATAAACAATTTTAATCTTCTAAAAGCTTTCGCTTTTGACCTCTATTACATACGTTGTGAGCTTGAAAATAGTTAAAAATGTCTGACGAAAAAATAATTTTCTCAATGGCGGGTGTGAATAAAATCCACCCACCTAAAAAACAGGTACTCAAAAATATATATTTATCCTTTTTCTATGGGGCAAAGATTGGTGTTCTTGGTCTCAACGGATCAGGAAAGTCTTCTTTGCTGAGGATCATTGCCGGAGTAGACAAAGAATTTCAGGGTGAGGTGGTGTTCTCCCCCGGATACAGTGTGGGGATGCTGGAACAGGAACCTATGCTCGACCCCAATAAGACAGTGAAGGAGATTGTGAGTGAAGGAGTGAAAGAAATCACTGATCTGTTAAAGGAATATGATGAAATAAATCTGCGTTTTGGTGACCAGGAGATCCTGGATGATCCTGATAAAATGAACA
>JAHCMM010000091.1 GCA_019192515.1 Cyclobacteriaceae bacterium SS2 | reverse complement strand
ATAATTAAGATGGAAAACCTGAAAGTGGCTGTGGCTCAATTTGAGCCCAAAGATGGTGACAAGAAGTATAACTTATCAGTGATTGAAAAACTAACCGCACAGGCAAAAGAAAAAGGTGCGGAAGTAATCAGCTTTCATGAGATGTCGGTAACGGCCTATACTTTTTTCAAAAACCTCAGCAAAGAAGAAGCTTTTGACCTGACTGAGGAAGTTCCAAATGGCTCAAGTACACTGAGGTTAATTGAAATTGCTAAAGAGTATGATATCACCTTACTGGCTGGATTGGTAGAAAAAGCAGATGATAAAATTTACAATACATACATCTGTGTGGATGGTTCTGGCCTAAAAGCCAAATACCGAAAGCTGCATCCATTTATCAGCCAGTACATGACCCCTGGTAATGAGTATGTTGTATTTGATATCAAAGGATGGAAGTGTGGCATTTTGATCTGCTACGACAATAACATCATCGAGAATGTCAGGGCCACCACCCTGCTTGGATCCGATGTCATTTTTGCTCCGCACGTGACTTGCTGTACCCCATCTGCCATGCCAGGAAGAGGATATGTAGATGACAAATTTTGGCAAAACCGGACCGAAGATCCTGTATCCCTTCGCTTGGAGTTTGACGGACCTAAAGGCAGAGGTTGGCTAATGCGATGGCTGCCTGCCCGGGCGTACGACAATGGCGTCTATTATGTGTACACCAACCCTATAGGCTATGATGGAGAGCACCTCAAAAACGGAAACTCCATGATTCTGGATCCTTATGGCGAGATCCTGTCTGAGATTCGAAGCTTTGAAGACGAAATCACGATGGCTACGCTCTCCCCGGACAAGCTGAAACTGGCAGGAGGATATCGCTATCGAAACGCCCGAAGGCCTGAATTATACCGGGAGATTATTGGGATGGAAAACCAGTCTGAAACGAAACCGGTTTGGATGAAGTAGCTGAGTAGTACGCATTTTTTGGTGACAACAACATGAAGCTTCATCATTTATCTCCATAATGTGCCCAGGCACTCAAGACATAAACAGTCACTACTTCCTCATTAATAGAGTAAACTAATCGATGTTTTTTATTGATTCTTCTGGAGTAAAATCCAGCCAGATCATGTTTTAATTTCTCTGGTTGTCCTGTGCCGGTCAAAGGATGTTCTCTTAATTCATTGAGTAATCTCTGCAATTTTCTTAAAACAGATTGGTCCCCAGTTTTTTTATGTTTTTCAATGTCTTCTATGGCATGATCCGAGAACTCTAAGACATAACTCATAAACCAAGTAAGTCATTTATCTGCTCTGGGGTACTGATTCTTTTAGTCTTTCCAGATTTAACCTGATGCAAACTTTGCTTTATGCGATTGACCATTTCTGCATTAAAATAAAGGTCCTCTTCACCAACGGGAGTTAATGCATACGATTTATCCTTCCCTCTCTGCACAATAATTTGCTCTCCCTTATCCGCTTTATCAAAGTACAACTTTTGATTCTGTCTAAATTCTCTACTACTTATTACTAACATAACTCATCTTTAAGTGTACCATTATGGTACAATTATACGGACAATTTCCGAGTAATGTTATCAAGAATCTAATTACCACTTTCCAAAACGTACCTTAAAAATCAATATTATGATCTTGGATACTATTGCTTGTATCGATGACAACACCGACAAAAAGAATATCACCCCCGCTTCAGCTCCAGCACGGTGATCTCTGGTAGGATCCCTACTCTGCCCGGATAGCCAATGTAGCCGAAGCCCCTGTTGACATAGATATATTGATCGCCTTCCTGGTAAAGGTCGGCCCACTGTTTGTAGAGATATTGTGATGGACTCCAGCGGAAATCTCCTATTTCAATGCCGAATTGCATGCCGTGTGTATGGCCGGCAAGCTGGAGTGCCACATCCGGGTACTCCGGACGAACCTGGGCATCCCAATGGCTGGGATCATGGGATAAAAGTAATTTAAATGGAATATCTTCAGTACCCTTTACAGTCTTTGCCATATCTCCATATTTGGAGAATCTACCAGCACCCCAGTTTTCTATTCCAAGCACTGCAATTTCCTCATTGTCCACTTTCAGTATCCTGTTTTCATTGAGCATCAGGTCCCAACCCATATAGTGGTGCATCTCATGGAGGTTTTGGATGTCCTGTTGCTTGGTTTCCTTACTAGACCAGCTGGAATAGTCTCCATAGTCATGATTTCCCATGGTAGACATCACACCCATATCACCTTTCACCTTCTTAAAAATATCGAGGTAGGGTTTAGCTTCTTCACTTTTATTGTTTACCAGGTCACCGGTAAAAAATACCAGGTCAGGTTTTTGTTGATTAATAAGGTCAACACCACCAGCTACTGCCTTTCGATTGAAGAAACTGCCGGTATGAATATCTGAAATCTGTACGACTCTGATCCCATCAAAAGCCCTGGGCAGGCTCGGAAGGTGGATGGTGCGCCTTCTCACTCGATAATCATGAGCCCCGGAGAGAATTCCAAAGCTGAAAACGGCAATGGGTACAGCTCCAGCAATCATAGCCGATTTGGCCATGAATTCAGACCTGGAGCTGGAATGCTGTGTTTCTGCCCTGGAGGGTAAAAGATCAATCAGATATGCGGTGATTCTTCTAAGATCATCAGCTAAAAGAAAAAGGGCTGCTAAGAGTTTTCCTAACAAGGTAATAAAAAAGCCCGTCATCAGGACAACCCTCAATCCGCCAAATACTTTCGGATCTAATCTACTATAAAGTATTACTCCAATAAAAAAGCCAATGGAAATAACAAAATAACTGATCCTCAGGGTCTTCCTTACTGTTGGACTAAAATCTTCGATCAGCAATTTGATGGCCTGATACAGGTACACGTCCATAGCCACATAGAGGACAGCAATTAAAATAAAAACCATATATCTGGACATAATGCTGTGGATATTCCGACTTTCAGACACTCAGACATTCCGATGTCTGAACGTCAGAATATCTGAGTATCCGAAAATCCTTTTCTTAACTTATTCCGAATCTTCTGTTTATCCTGGCAAAGAACAGGTACATCACAGGTACAATTACCAACGTCAGGAATGTGGCAAATGTTAATCCAAAAATGATAGTCCATGACATAGGTCCCCAGAAGATCACGTTGTCACCCCCCATATAGAAGTCAGGGTTGTAGATCGTGAACAGCTTAATAAAGTCAATATTTATTCCAACTGCTAGCGGAACCAATCCCACAATCGTAGTAATCGCTGTCAACAATACAGGTCGAAGTCTTGTTTTTCCTGCTTCTACAATAGAGGCAATTACCTCTTCGAATGGCAGCTTATCCACTCCCATCTCTTCAGCTTTTCTTTTCCTGCTCAGCTCAATAAAGTCAATCAACACAATCGCATTATTTACAACAATACCCGCCAGTGAAATGATTCCGATCATGGTCATGATAACAACGAAATCCATCTGAAACACAACCAGCCCCAAAAACACACCAATCGTACTTAATACAACTGATGACATAATGATAATCGGTGTGGTGACCTTGTTAAACTGCGAAACAATGATCAAAAAGATGAGGAAGACAGCCAACAATAATGCCCTGCTCAGGAAAGCCATCTCTTTAGCCTGCTCTGCCTGCTCTCCTCCAAACTTATAAGTATATCCGTTAGGCATCTCCAGTTCATTTTCCAGAAGAGTTTTGATCTGGTTGTTAATCTCAGTCGGATTATATCCACCTAACACGTTGGAAGATAAAGTGATCATCCGGTCCAGATCTTTCCGTTTCACAGACCCATAGGTAGAGCTCAACTCAGCTTCAGCTACTGCAGAGATTGGTACCTGATGGATACTACCATCTGTCTGATCTCTAAAGGTGATGCTCTTATTCATTAATGCATCCATATCATAGCGATACTTATCCTGAAGACGCAATTGAATTTCATAATCGTCCTCACCAAGCTTGAATTTGGAGATTTCCTTTCCAAATAATGATGTCCTTACCTCATTAGCTACATTATAGGTCGATAGACCAAACCGTCTGGCTTTCTCCCGATCAATATCAACGATCAATTCAGGTTTTCCTGTTTCCAGATCTGATTTCAATTCCTCAATACCCTGAATGGGTGATTCATTGATCATCAATCTCACATTTTCTGTGATCTCGATGAGCTTTTCCAGATCAGGGCCTACTATCTCTATGTTGATAGGTTTACCTGTCGGAGGGCCTGCAGCGTCTTTGTCAATAGTGATTGTGACTCCCGGGTAATGTGTGATACTATTTCTGATCTCTTCCATTACATCACTGGTCATCACAAAATCACCAGTTTCAGGATCCTTCCTAAATTGAAACTCCACAAAATTGACTGTGATACGGGCCTTGTTTGGAGTTGATCCTTGCCCAAAAGCACTTGGATCATTAGGATCTGAAGCGTCTTCACCTACTTTGGTGATCACAGACTCCACCATATAGTCATATGGTTTTACCAAATCTAGAACCTGGTTTTCGACCTTGTGGGCGTATTCATTGGTCTTTTCGATATCCGTTCCTATGGGCATCTCAATGAATACATTGACATATTTCGGCTCATTGATCGGAAAGAAAATGACCTTAGGCGGAAATGCTGCCATAAGCATGAATGAAAACACCAGGAGAAATACTGTTCCAAAGAAGAAAAAATATGGTCTCCATCCACCCAAAGCAAATGTGAGTGTGCGACTATAGATTCTTTCCAGGAAAGGCAAAAAGATGGCTTGAAAGCGCTGTGAAAGTGGGTCTAACACGTAGACATCCAGTGCAATAATAGCACCCAGAACAATCGCCAGGTTTCCAAGGACAGTCCAATTGATCAATAAGAAAAGAATCCCTACTCCAAGTAAAATCCCCACATTCCTCCATAATTTTCCATAATCCACTTCCCTATTGCCGTCCTGTACCTTCATAAATGAAGCAATCAATACCGGATTTACCACCAGAGCCACGAACAATGAGGATGTCAGCGTAATCATTACACCTAAAGGTAAATAGGACATAAACTGCCCCATCAAGCCTGGCCATAGAGCCAGTGGCAGAAACGCTGCCAAAGTCGTAGCGGTTGAAGATATGATCGGCATGGCTACTTCGCCAACTCCCTTCTTGGTAGCAGCCAAAGGACTGTACCCCTCTTCCATCAAACGATATACGTTCTCCACAACCACAATCCCATTATCCACCAGCATACCTAAAGCGAGGATCAGCGAGAACAGGATCATCATGTTTACAGTAATCCCCATTGCTCCGAGCACATTAAAGGCTATGAACATGGACAATGGAATCGCTATACCTACGAATAAGGCATTTCTGGTTCCCAGGAAAAACAACAATACCAATACTACCAGGATCACCCCTGAAATAATGTTATTTTCCAGACTGGAAACCATCATTTTTACGAAAGTAGATTGATCATTTGTCCTGACAATTTCAAGGTCATCAGGTAGTGTTGGCCTCACCCGAGACATTACTTCATCAATAGCAGCTGTGATCTCCAGCATGTTTTCGCCACTTCGTTTGATGACGTCCACTGATACCACAGGATTGGTGCTAAGCCTAGCATAGGATTCTTTTTCCGTGTAGCCAAACTCAATATCGGCAACATCTTTAAGGTAAACGATATTGCCTTTTTCATGTTTGATCACAATATCTTCCATCTGCTCAGGTGAAGTAAACTCACCCACTACCCTGATGGATCGTCTCAATCCATCCTGAAGAATATTACCTCCGGAAAGTGTGACGTTTTCCGCTGTCACAGCATTTTCAATATCACTGAAGTTGATATCACGGGCTTCCATAGCATATGGATTTACCATGATCTTTACCTCTTTATCTTCTACGCCCGTGATATCCACCCTGGAAATACCGGATATTTTCTCAATCTCATCCTGAATAATTTCCGCAAACTCCTCCAGTTTCTGCACCGAATAATTACCCGAAAGGTTAATATTCATGATTGGAAATTCCGAGAAATTCATCTCAAAAACATTAGGGTCCTGAGGAAGATCGGTAGGCAGTTCTGGCTTCGCCTTGTCTACAGCATCCTTTACCTTCTGCAATGCATCTTCTACATCCACATCTGCCTGAAATTCCACAATGATGGTGCTATAATCCTGCACCGATGTTGAAGAAATTTCGTCCACCTCGGAGATGGAATTGATCTCCTTTTCCAGCTCACGCGTCACCAGGTTTTCAATATCCACCGGTGAGTTTCCGGGATAGGGAGTACCTACATAAACAATCGGCTGTTCGATCTCTGGATAACTGTCCTTGGGAAGGGATTGATAGGAAATAATCCCCATGACAATAATCAGAAACGTGAGAAAGAATACCGTATTCTTATTCTTCAGGGCGAATGTGGTAAGCCAAAACTGCTTATCCACATGCTCCTGAGTATTTGTATCTTCAGATTGATTGATATCTTTTGCCATTATGATGTGCTTTTGAAAGGATTAAAGAGAAGCTGAAGAAACAGAGATCTCTGCTCCATTGGTCACATTTCTAAATCCCTGATTGATCACATTTGCTCCATTTGAAAGTCCTGCTACGATCTCAGTCATATTCTCAAAACTCTTACCAGTCTGAACAGCCACTTTCTGAGCTACTCTTTTCCCATCCTTCATTCCAATGGTGTATACAAATTTTCCACCAGCATCAGACTGGATCACGTTCGTAGGTACACTCAAAGCATCCTTCTTTAAATAATCTACCAGCGACAGCATGGCGACCTGATTAGGACGGAACTTAAAATCTTTCTTAGACGGCAACGCAACCTCAATCTTGAATGTCCTGTTCTGATCGTTGATCACATTTCCAACCGAGATGATCTTACTTTTCAGGGTAACATTCTGAACAGGAAAAATCACCTCAACTTCCTGGCCAGCTTCAAATTTCCCAAGAAAAGCCTCTGACACATCTGCAGCCACATACATTTCATCAGGATTCACGATTCTAACCAATGGCAGACCTGGCTGAGCCATCTCCCCTATTTTCACAGGTATCTCGTCCACAATACCACTGAAAGGAGCTTTCACATAATACTGGCTCAATTGTGACTTAAGAGTAGCTAACCTTCGCTCAAGTGATTCATAGTTGTTCTTGGCCTGTAGATACTGTATTTCTGTTCCAATATTTTGCTTCCACAGATTTTCCTGACGTTCATATACAGTCTTGGCCAGCTCGATCTGTGTTTCTACTTCAGAAACATTATTGGCGATGATATCGCTGTCTATCTGTAGTAAAAGATCTCCCTTTCGGACTGCCTGTCCCTCAGAAACATTAATCCTTTCTATTCGTCCCATGGTTTCTGCACTCATCAATACATTCTTCCTTGATGCTACAGACCCTCTCACCTCTACCTTATGAACAAATGGCTTTGCCTCTACATTGTAGGATGAAACCAAAATGGTTCCGGTGGCATCACCAGTTGCTGTATCTAACTCCGCCACCTGTTTTTCAAGGTCTGAAATCTGTGATTGCAGTTCCATTAGTTCCTTTCTTTTTTCATCTAATTCAGCTTTTTTCTTTTCAAGCTCAGATGATCCTCCGCAGCTATACACCAATACAGCCAGAAGGTTGAGTACTATTAATCGGGTAAGTAAGTTGACCTTATTCATGATCTATTGTTGGTTAAGTAATCCTAGTGCTTTCTTTAATTCTAATTGGGCTATAACTGCCTCATATAATGTATTGTAATAATTGATGTCAGCTTCTTTCAGGCTGTTTTCTGCTTCGATGACTTCCAGGTTGGAGCCAACACCATTGCTGTACTTTTTAGTTGCTACTTCAAAAATCTCTTGTGCTAGCTCTTTGTTTTCCTTCTGCACCTCAAGCCTGTTTCGGGCATCGTCATAGTTGATCCTGGATTGCTGGATATCTACCTCGATCGATGACTCCAACTGATCAAATGAATTTTCAACCTGTAGCAGTGCCAGCTTCTCTTGCTGGATCTGGTTGGTTCGTTGCAGTCCGGTGAACAAACTCCAACTCATACGTAATCCAAACATGTTATAGCCGTACCATTTGTCTGGACCTACTGTTGGTTGTTCATCGAAACCACTATTTGTAGTGAAAATTCCTCCAAAAGTTGGGGATTGGGTGGTATATCCGAGATTGGCAAAGGCTGATATTACTGGCATTGCCTCAGCATATTTATTCCGTATATTCAGTTGCTGCAACTTCTGATTAGCAAGTAACACCTGGTAATCTGGTCTTTTAGTATAATCCCAGTCCTCTCCTTCCTCAATTTCTGACTCCAGAATTGCAGTTGACATGGTTTCTGCCACTTCAAAATCTTCATTCAGGGGATAATTCATTTGAAACTTCAACAGCCTTTCTGATAGATCAACCAACCTGATGAAGTTGTCACGCTCTGTTTTGAGATTATTGAGATTTACTTTGATCCGGTCCACATCAATCTTCTCCGCGAAACCATTCTCATACATCGCACGGGTATCAGAAAATAATGAATCCACCCTCTTAATGTTCGACTCATATAATTGGAGCCGCTCTTTATTGATCAACAAGTTGTAATAAGCCTTCGACACATTCAGGATCACCTCCTCCTCGGTCTGATTATAATTCCTGATAGCAAGATCTTTGTATGCCTGAGAAGCCTGCAGTCCCACAATGTAAGACCCATTAAAGATCAATTGATTAATGCTCAGACTGGCATCACCTGATCCCTTTAGCTGGAAGAAGTTCTGAGCTGCAGCCACGTCCCCTGGCTGAATTCCCGGAATATTTCCCAGTCCAAAAAAGTCGCTATTGGGATCATATTGACCAAAAAATCTGGGTTGTGTTTCAGCATACGAAACACTGGCATTACCATCTATCTGTGGCAGCCCAATACCAATGGTTTCTTTCACCTTGGCATCCGCAATCTCCTGGTCAAGTCGTGCATTCTTTACTCCGACAGCATTGTTGATTGCATATTCAACACAATCGTCAAGGGTGAACCCCTGAGCAGTAGTCATTGTAGCTGTCTTCGTCTGGGCATTGACCAGCAAAGGCAGCAATAGTATAATTGTTAGTAGTCCTCCTGTTCCTTTCATTTGAGTTGGTTTTCTATATGTTTCTTCTGATACTCCTTATAGTATTTTCGTCCATTGTCCGACAGTAGTCCATGAATAAAATGATCAAATATCTGAACCTGTACATCCACAAAATCAAAGTCGCTTTTAGGGAATGCTCGTTCATCAAAGATGAGTTGAACCTGCTCTACACGCATGATGGATAAAATTTTCTCATTTATTTCTGCTCTATATAAATTTTCTTTCTTGCCCCTTATGAGGTTACTCATTACTTTCCCCATAATGAAGTTATCCTTGTAATCTTTAAATACTTCCCAGGCCTCGGGATGATACTTTTGCAAGTCATACAGGAGTGACGGATTCACCCTGGATATATTTTGACGAATGCACCTGGATAGTAAAAAAAGTTCTTCCAGTGCATCTGCCGCCTGTTCAGTAATCTCTGAAACTTCTTTCATTTCACCTGTCAGATAATTTCTTGCCGCCTCGGTCACCAAATCATCCTTGTGATTGAAATGCTGATATATAGTTTTCTTTGACACAGATACCTCACGAGCTACATCATCCATAGACACACTTCTTACACCATATCGCATAAACAATGTTTCGGCTCCCTCTAAAATTTTCTGCTTCACTTTATATTTATCTTCCCTAACAATAATTTAACACTATGGAAACTTTCAGAATATTGAAAGTTTCCTGGGTTTACGTGATTAACAATTAGGAGTTACATTTTGTTGATAAATATTTAAGAAAAGTGATCAGTGGTTGATTTTTACTATAAGAAGTATGGAAACGGGATAAAAAAAATAATCTTCTTTCACGGGTTTGGACAGAATCATACCGCTTTTGAAAAATCAATCACTCAAATCCTGAAGGAATCCGATGTCACCTGCTATGCCATTGATATCTATTATCACGGAAAAAGTCAGCGAAAAAACCGCCCCCTCCAGTTAAAGCAGTTGGAAACGTCATTTCAACAATTCCTTGAGACGGAAAATGTCAAATCGTTTACATCGATAGGATATAGTCTTGGTGGCAGATTTGTTCTGGCTATTTCCACACTCTTTCCTCAAGCAACTGAGTGCATTTTCCTGCTGGCTCCGGATGGTGTATTTCAATCAACCTGGTACAGACTTGCTAATACACGTTTAGGAAATACACTCTTTAAATACCTGATGGATCGGCCTGTTGTTTTTGATCAGTTGGTTAATACTTTCAGGAGAATCGGAATCGTAAGCAAACCATTGGGAAGGTTTGTTGAGACCATTTTAAATTCAGAGCAACAGCGGACCCGTGTGTATCAGACGTGGACATACTTTCATTCGCTGCAGATGAAGCCTAAAGCAATTGCCTCCTGTTTCAATCAATATCAGATTCCTATACATGTAATTGTGGGAGACCAGGATAGAATAATTCCTCCTCAAAAAGTTCTGCCAAAACTCAACACTATAAAGCACCTCAAGTCAGTGATACTCAACGCAAGACATCACCAGATCATTACCGAATCAACTCCTTACATCATATCTGTGCTCAAAAACCCAAATCTTTGATCAATTATTCTATTTTTGCGCTTGAATTACACACCTTTTTTGAATGATCCACTTCTTTGAGAAATCCAGTTCTGAAGTTTATGCAGTTCATACCTCAGCAGACTTGTCGCAAGACGAACAAAACAAACTCACCTGGCTTTTTTCAGGGGCAAAACTTCTAGAAACTAATCAAATATCAGAAGCCTTCATTGGCCCTCGGAAGGAAATGATTACCCCCTGGAGTACCAACGCAGTAGAAATCACACAAAATGCAGGTATCACCGGGATCATCCGCATCGAATCTTTTGTGAAAAATACAGGACAGACATTCGATGAAATGCTGCAGCAAAAGTATCAGTCGCTGGATCAGGATATTTTCACCCTAAATATCCAACCCGCACCGATTCAATACATCGAGGACCTTGAAGCATATAACGAGCAGGAAGGACTGGCGCTTACCACGGAAGAAATCGAATTCCTGAAGGGGGTAGCAAAAGAGATTAACCGAAACCTCACTGATTCAGAGGTCTTTGGGTTTTCGCAGGTCAACTCAGAGCATTGTCGCCATAAAATCTTCAATGGGAAATTCATCATTGATGGCGAAGAACAGGAGCTCTCACTTTTCCAGTGGATCAAAAAGACATCCAAGGAACACCACAACTTTATTGTTTCTGCCTATAAAGACAACGTAGCTTTTATCAAAGGACCAGTGATGGAGCAGTTTGCTCCCAGAACACAGGATAAGCCGGATTTCTTCACGATCAGTGATTTCGAATCTGTCATCAGCCTGAAAGCTGAAACCCATAACTTCCCAACAACAGTAGAACCATTCAATGGAGCAGCTACGGGTTCCGGTGGAGAGATCCGTGACCGGATGGCTGGTGGTACAGGGAGTTTTCCTCTGGCGGGTACTGCTGTTTATATGACCAGTTACTCCCGTCTCAACAAGGAAAAGAAATACGAAGAAAGAGTACCTGAAAGAAAGTGGCTTTACCAGAGTCCAAAAGATATTTTGATCAAAGCTTCTAATGGAGCAAGTGATTTCGGGAATAAGTTTGGCCAGCCACTGATCTGTGGCAGTCTCTTTACTTTTGAGCATACTGAAAATGGTGAAACACTTGGATTCGACAAAGTAATCATGCTGGCAGGAGGCGTCGGTTATGGCAAGCTTAAAGACAGCCTGAAAAAAGAAGTGAAGCCTGGTCAGAAGATTGTGATGATGGGAGGTGACAACTACCGGATCGGCATGGGAGGTGGTGCTGTTTCCTCGGTAGATACCGGAGACTTCAAAAAATCACTGGAGCTCAATGCTGTTCAAAGGTCAAATCCGGAAATGCAGAAACGAGTGGCCAATGCTGTTCGGGCACTGGCTGAAGCCAATGTAAACCCGGTCGTTTCTATCCATGACCATGGTGCAGGTGGTCATCTCAACTGTTTTTCAGAACTGGTTGAGGAAACAGGGGGTAAGATCTATTTAAATGAGCTTCCTGTAGGAGACCCTACCTTGTCTGACAAAGAGATCCTTGGTAATGAATCCCAGGAAAGAATGGGACTGGTGATGAAAGACCAGGACCTTGACTATCTGCAAAGAGTTTCACAAAGGGAAAGAACACCTTTTTATGTTGTTGGGGAAGCTACAAACGACCAGCAGTTACAGTTTCTTAAAAAGAATCTTGATGCCAAAGCCTTTGATTTGAAGATGGAGCACCTTTTTGGTTCTTCCCCTACCACTATTCTGGAAGATCAGTCACAGGAAAGGACATTCAAGAGCTTTGAATACAAAGCTGATGAGATTGAAAAGTATCTGGAGGACATCCTTCAACTGGAAGGTGTAGCCTGTAAAGACTGGCTCACCAATAAAGTAGACAGATCCGTAACCGGTAAAGTAGCACTTCAGCAAACAGTTGGCGAAATCCAGGTTCCACTCAACAATGCTGCAGTCATGGCCCTGGATTTTAAAAACGATAAGGGTGTTGCAACTTCAATCGGACATTCTGCAGTACCTGCACTGATTGATTCAGGAGCAGGATCCAGACTGAGTGTGGCAGAAGCCCTGACCAATTTAGCTTTTGTTCCTCTCACCCATGGCCTAAAAGGTGTCTCACTGAGTGCCAATTGGATGTGGCCGGCCAAAAACGAAGGGGAAAATTATCGCCTTTATAAGGCCGTGAAAGAATTAAGTGATTTTGTGATCGACCTGGGTATTAATATCCCTACAGGAAAAGACTCCCTGTCGATGACTCAAAAATATCCGGATGGTAAAAAGGTGCAATCACCAGGCACGGTCATTATCAGTTCTGTTGGTGAGGTGACAGGTCTCCAAAAGATTGTTACCCCGGACCTTGTTGCGGATAAGCCGAGCAGTCATTTGCTCTATGTAGATTTCTCGGGCAAATCTTTTGCTCTTGGAGGTAGCAGCTTTGCCCAGGTCAACTCGGCGATTGGAGATGAAGCTCCTGATGTAAATGCTGAAGCACTAAAGAATGCTTTTAATGCTATTCAGGAACTCATTCAATATGATCTGATCCTGGCTGGACATGATGTGTCAGACGGGGGATTGATCACTTCCCTCCTGGAAATGAATTTCCCTAACCAGGAAGGTGGCGTGAAAGTGGACCTTTCCGGATTCAAGGAAAAAGATCCTGTGAAAGTACTCTTCTCCGAGCGTCCGGCTGTGGTATTGCAAGTAGAAGCCTTAGTAGAAGTGAAAGAGATCTTCAGGAAGTTTGATGTAGGCTACACTCAACTAGGTAAAGTGATCGAGAATCGTGAGTTGATCATTGAGGATGAAGACTTCATGCTGAGACTATCCATTGATGATTATCGTGATTTATGGTTCAAGACTTCTCATTTATTGGATAGACAGCAAGGTGAGGCAACTCATGCCGACCTGAGAGCCGTTAATTACAAGCAACAGCCTCTGGCCTATTCTTTTGATCCGGAGTTTGCTGGCACTTTCCAGTGTTATGGTATAGATCCTAACAGAAAAACAGATTCAGGCATCAAAGCTGCCATCATCAGAGAGCAGGGAGTAAACGGTGATCGGGAAATGGCATATGCACTCTATCTGGCTGGATTTGATGTAAAAGATGTACACATGACTGATCTCATTTCAGGACGTGAAGACCTCAGTGACCTGGATATGATCGTTTTTGTGGGTGGTTTCTCTAATTCTGATGTACTGGGGTCTGCCAAAGGATGGGCTGGATCTTTCTTATTTAATGAGAAGGCTAAATCATCTCTTGATGCATTTTACAAAAGGGAGGACACCCTGAGCCTGGGTGTATGTAACGGCTGCCAGGCTATGATGGAGTTGGGTCTTGTTTACCCTGAACTGGAACATCACCCAACCATGCATCACAATGGATCCGGCAAGTTTGAGTCCATCTTCGTGAATGTTGATATTCAACCTAATGATAGTGTGATGTTTGGATCCATGTCTAATACATCATTAGGAATCTGGGTAGCACATGGTGAAGGTAAATTTGTATTACCAGGTAATGAAGGCCAGTATTCCATCCCAATGAAATACAAATACCAGGAATTCCCGGGCAATCCAAATGACAGTGATTTCTCAACAGCCGCAGTAGTGTCTAAAGATGGCCGTCATGTAGCGATGATGCCACATTTGGAGCGTTCTCTCTTCCCGTGGAACTGGCCTCATAACCGGTCAATTCGGGGCATTGAGATCACTCCATGGATAGAGCCTTTTGTCAATGCCAGGAAGTGGATTGAAAAAAGAAGGTGATCAAAAAGAATTATGTTTTTATTTTAACCAATTCCTGCTACTTTTGCAGTCCAATTTTACCTGCACAGGTAATAAAACCGGTGGAAAAGAATTGGTAATAGCTTTAGAATTAGCTTGAAAAGAAATTCATCTTATTGGCCTATGGTGTAACTGGCAACACGTCTGGTTTTGGTCCAGAAGAGTCTAGGTTCGAGCCCTAGTAGGCCAACTTTCAATCCGCTGATATTGCTTACCGGCAATCCTGGCGGATTATTTATTTTGAAGCACTCTAGCATGTCATTGGTTAAAATATTTAGCGGGAAGGGCACATTAGAACTTTCCGAGAAAATAGCTCAGTTTTACGGTAAGCCATTGGGAAAATGTACTTCCCAGAAATTCAGTGACGGCGAGTTAAACTTCAGCTTCAATGAGTCCGTTCGCGGCGAGCATGTTTACCTGATCCAGTCTACCAACCCTCCTACTGAGAATATCATGGAGCTTTTGCTCATGATTGATGCTGCTAAAAGAGCGAGTGCCAAGCACATTACGGTAGTGGTGCCATATTTCGGATATGCCAGACAGGACAGGAAAGACCGACCGAGGGTATCCATAGCTGCCAAGCTTATGGCAAACATTCTTTCAGCTGCCGGAGCTAGCCGGTTATTGACATGTGACCTTCATGCTGGCCAGATCCAGGGATTCTTCGATATACCGGTTGACAACCTGGATGGTACTGCTTTCTTCGTACCTTATATCAGAAGCCTGAAGTTGGAAAACCTGATCTTTGCCTCTCCTGACGTGGGAGGAACAGCCAGGACAAGAAGCTTTGCCAAGTTTTTTGAAGCAGACATGGTAGTATGCGACAAACACCGTAAGCGAGCGAACGAAATTGCTACTATGCAAGTAATAGGCGATGTGGAAGGCAAGGATGTGATCCTGGTAGATGACCTTGTAGATACTGCCGGAACCATCTCCAAAGCTGCCAACATCATCATGGAAAAAGGAGCTTCTTCCGTTCGTGCAGTGTGTACGCACCCTGTGCTATCCGGAAAGGCCTACGAAAACATTGAGGGATCTGCACTCACTGAGTTGGTAGTGACAGATACCATTCCTTTGAAAGAAAAAAGTAACAAAATTAAAGTATTGACGGTAGCAGATCTTTTCGCCAAGGCGATCAGGAAGATACACGACAATGAATCTATTAGTTCATTATTTATTAATTATTAATTAATCATTTCTTATGAAAACTGTTGAGATTATAGGGTATAAAAGAGCAAATCTCGGCAAAGCCGAATCCAAACGATTGAGAGCGGAAGGCTATGTTCCCTGCGTACTTTATGGTGGAAAAGAGCAAGTGCACTTTTATGCACCCAATATTCTTTTCCGAGAAGTTTTATACACTGCCGAAGCTCATTTCGTGGAGTTGAATATCGAAGGTGAAAAAACAAGGGCTGTCATACAGGATGCACAGTTCCATCCGGTAAGTGAAGCTATTCTACATGCTGATTTCCTTCAGCTATTCCCTGGCAAGATCATCAAAATGGATATACCTATTCATTTGGTTGGCCGAGGACAGGCTCCCGGGGTTCAGCAAGGTGGTAAGTTCGTGCATAAGCTTAGAAAATTGACTGTTAAGGCTTTGCCTGACAACATGCCTGAGCATATCGATGTAGACGTTTCAAAACTAGGACTTGGTAAGTCAGTAAAAGTATCTGCTATCACTCCTGATAATTTTGAAATCCTGAATAGTCCTATCATTACAGTTGCTACTGTAGAAGTACCTAGAGCACTTAAAGGTGTTGAGGGAGCTGAAGAGGAAGGAGAAGAGACTGAAGGAGCAGAAGAGGCTACTGAAGAAGCAACAGAAGCCGAATCATAATAATTTAACATCAGATAATACAGAAATCCTGCCCATCTTTAGGCAGGATTTTTTTGTTTAATGGCACAATGTCCCAGTCACCCAGATTACCTGTGACTGATAAAAAGATAATTTGCACATGAAATACCTGATTGCGGGTTTAGGAAATATCGGACCAGAATACGAGGTAACCAGACATAACATAGGATTCCTTGTTCTTGATAGACTTGCTGATCTCCAGAAGGTTAGTTTTTCACAGGACAGGCATGCATTCGTGAGTGAAGTCAAATACAAAGGAAGAAGTATTACGCTTATCAAGCCGACAACTTATATGAACCTAAGTGGGAAGGCTGTAAACTACTGGTTGAAAGAATTGAAAATCCCAAAGCAAAACCTTTTGGTGATCACTGATGACATTTCTCTTCCTTTTGGGAAGCTTAGATTAAAACCAAGGGGATCGAGTGCCGGCCATAATGGGTTGAAGAATATCGAAGAAATGATTGGTGGGCAGGACTACCCAAGACTGAAATTTGGAGTAGGTGATGATTTCCCTAAAGGCAGGCAGGTAGATTACGTGCTTAGCCCTTTCTCCAAAAAAGAGTTTGAGACCCTGACTATCGAAATAGATCGCTGTATTGATATGATCTATGCTTTTTGTACAATCGGCATAGAACGCACCATGAACCAATTTAATTAATCTAAAATGCTCGGAAATCAATCTATTTGTCTTGCGCTTCAAATTGTACCCAGAAAAGAAGGAGCCAATACCTATCACCTGGTAGACAAAGCCATTGAGGTGATTCAGTCATCAGGAGTGAAACACATGATCACTCCAATGGAAACGGTAATGGAAGGGCCTTTTGATCAGCTAAATGAAATTGCACTAAAAGCCCAGCAAGCTGTGATGGAAGCGGGCGCAGAAGAGGTACTTGTATACATTAAGATGCACTACCGTAAATCCGGAAATGTGACATTTGAAGAGAAACGCCTGGATCGATAATAAATCAATCCAGTTCCGCAGCAGTCCAGAGTTGTTGTCTGTCCTGTGTTTCCTCCCTAACAGCTTTCACCTCTTCAGGTGTTATTGCAGAGGCCTGATTTCCCCAGGACGTTCTGACATAAGTGAGAATAGTGGCAACCTGATCATCTGTAAGAAAATCTCTCCAAGGGGGCATCTCACCATCAAACTTCTTTCCATTTACTTCTATTTCACCTCCAAGACCTCCCAGGATAATCCTGATCAGCCTGGACTTATCGCCGGTTACCCAATCTGTATTACTCAATGGAGGAAAGATGTCTCCCGTCCCCTGCCCGTTAAACTGATGACAGGGTGCGCACCTGGATGTGTATAGCTTGGCAGCCTCGGATAAAGTTTCCCTGGAGACTTGAGCCTGATCAGCACCTTGTGTTGTTGCATCTGATAAAGCATAGGCCATAAATGAGTTCCCCGGTTTTGTCCCGGGCTTCCCTCCTCCTCCGGCAGCAATCACCACATATTGTTTGCCATCCACCACATAGGTAGATGGTGTAGCATATCCTCCTGCTGGGAGCTTTGTCTCCCACAACAACTCACCTGTCTCTTTATCATATGCCCGAAACATCTCATCCATTGCCGCACCAATAAAGACCAGGCCTCCGGCTGTGACAATTGGTCCACCCATATTGAAGGACCCCGTCGGAGGTAAATGTTCCAAACCGGGATGATGTCCCAGGGGAACCTTCCAAAGTATCTCCCCTATATTTAAATCAATGGCATTAAGGGTGCCCCATGGTGGGGTGCTGATCGGGTAGCCTTCATTGTCTTTCACTGGTTGATGACCGGTCACCTTAAACGGGTACCCATTTGGATCATCATTTTTCAATACCTGAATCAACTCCGGTTCATCGCTGGCATTCACATATAAGATACCTGATTCTACATCCACTGCTGCACCACCCCAGTCAGTGCCTCCGTTAAACTGTGGAAAAACTACTCCTCCATCAAAAGACGGCGGATCGTAGATATCTGCTGCTCCATACTTTTCCCATACCTGCTTCCTTACAAATTCATGGGCTTCTTGCGTACGCTCAGTGATGTCGGCCTCCCTGAAACCATGCCTGGCATATGGTGGTGGCAATACGGGAAAGGGCTGCGTGGGAGATGAGACTTCACCAGGCACTTCAGATTGTTTCACCGGCTTTTCTTCTATAGGAAATAAGGGCTCTCCTGTTACCCGGTCAAAGACAAAAACCATCCCTACCTTAGTCACCTGGGCCACGGCATCAATCATTTTCCCATCATGGTTCACGGTGACCAGGCTGGGTGGAGTAGGCACATCGTAATCCCACAGATCATGATGCACAATCTGATAATGCCATATTCGCTCACCTGTTGCTGCATTCAGCGCCACAACAGAATTACTGAATAGGTTGTCACCTGTACGCTCAATACCAAAATGATCATTAGAAGCAGAACCAGTCCCAAAGTAAAGTATGCCCCGTTCCTCATCCATCGAGAATCCTCCCCATGGGTTTGAGCCTCCAAATGTCTTCCAGGCATCTTCAGGCCAGGTATCATACCCAAATTCCCCGGGATGTGGTATGGTATGGAAGATCCATTTTCTATCTCCTGTATGAACATCATACGCCCGAACGTGACCCGGAGCAATCACTCCTGTACCTTCACCCAATTGAGCACCTACTATTAGCAGATCTTTATAAATGATTGCAGGTGATGAAGCATTGACAAATGCACGATCAATTTCTCGATCCAGATTCTGTAACAAATCAATTCTTCCATTTTCTCCAAAGTCAGGTCTGGGCTTTCCTGTACTGGCATCCAGTGCGTATATAAATGGCCCTCTCCCAAAGAAAATTGTATGCTTTTCCCCATCAGACCAATATGTAACTCCACGATTGGCTCCCGTAGACCTTGAAAGTCGGTTATTTCCCTCCTCATGTTTATTGGGGTCAAACCACCAGATCTCTTCTCCTGTACGGGCATCTATGGCGAAGGCTTTCACTCCTGGTGAAGTGCCGTATAGCACCGTATCTATTACGATTGGATTACACTGGATGGAATAGCCTGGCTCACCAGCCTTGTATTCCCATGCCAATGTAAGCTGATGCACATTATCCTTGTTGATCTGAGAAGCTGGAGAATATTTGGTGTTGGCTTTGGTGGCGCCCGCCACATCCCAAACTGCATGCACTTCATCGGGTGACTTCTTCTTACAACCAATTACGGTCATTATGAGTACGACCCAATAAAATATTTTGTATTCAAGTTTCAGGATTGGGAATATTTTTGGAGTGGAAAGCATCGAAATGGGGTTAGGTTGGGTCTAATATTAAAAAAATTAATCGGATTTGCTGTGGGTTTTATCTTGTAAAGTATTCCATGTGCAAGTGTGAATAAGGAAAGGTTTTATTACATTTGAAATACTCTACTGTTTTTTGGAAACATTTTTGCTGAGTGTAAGTTGGATTAGATACTAAGTGATGAAGAAAGCATTATTATCTCTTTTATTTGTTGGCGGATCAATTCTACTCTTTACAAGCTGTGATGGAGAGCGAATAAACCCTGCAGAAGAATCCTTTGAATTTTATGAAAATGCCAACCTTGTAGAGGAATTCCCATATGCAGAGCTAGGTGAAAAGCTGGTTTTTCGCCACTATTATCTTGCGGCCAATAAGGAAAACGTCGCCAATGATGAATATGCCGAAGAAGTTTATTTTGCGGTAAATGCAGCTGAAGATTTCTACCTGGAAGGTCCGGAATTGCAAGAAATAGAGTTTGTTTTCAAGCAATATTGTGATTGCTCCACCTACGACAAAATTCAAATTGTAGACGGTTATCTGAAGGGAGACAAAAAAGGCAGCGACCGATACCTGCTTGAAGCCAACGTTGAGCTAAGAGGGTATTTTATGCATGAGGGTGAAATCCTCGAATCTCAAATCCTTCACTCAGCATTTACCGGTTTGTTCAAGAAAAACTCCATTTCAGCGCTCAACAGACGTTAAGCGATTGTTGCTCCGTTTTCTGCGGCAGCATCAGGATTCACCGCTTTTAAAGATCCATCTGAGTTTTCTGCAAAAAGCAGCATTCCCTGTGATTCAATACCCATAATCTTTCTAGGAGCCAGGTTAGCCAATACGGTAACTTTTTTACCCACCATTTCCTCAGGGCTGAAATGCTTCGCAATACCGCTTACAATGGTTCGGGTATCGATTCCAGTGTCCACCGTCATTTTGATGAGCTTATCAGATTTCTCTACCTTCTCAGCAGTCTTTACTTCCCCCACCCTAAGGTCCATTTTCATAAAATCATCAAACTTCATTTCCTCCTTCACAGGCGTTACCTTTTGATTATCAGTCTCCATATTTTTCGCTCTGGTATCAGTCAACTTTTTTACCTGGGCCTCTATCTGCTCATCTTCAATACGCTCAAAGAGGTATTGTTGCTCACCCAGTGAGGCACCACTATTTACGATTTCAGTAGATCCCGTGTCTTCCCACTTCGTTCCATTTACAGGGATGGTTTTGTAAAGCTTTTGTGCCGTATGAGGCAAGAACGGTTCGGACAAAACAGCCAGGTTCCCAGATATCTGGATGGCAATATTCATGATGGTTTTAACTCTTTCCGGATCTGTCTTGATAAGTTTCCATGGCTCAGTATCTGCCAGGTATTTATTGCCCAGTCTGGCAAGATCCATCAGATGGTTCACAGCCTCCCGAAACTTAAACTGATCCAGTGAAGCACTAATCTTATCGGGAAATGCCTTTAGTGCATCAATTGTAGCCTGATCCTCCGGTGTAAGCTCACCCAAAGACGGGACCATTCCATCAAAATATTTGTGCGTCAATACTACTGCCCGATTGATGAAGTTACCGAATATCGCCAGGAGTTCGCTGTTGTTTCTGGCCTGAAAATCTTTCCAGGTAAAATCATTGTCTTTGGTCTCGGGTGCATTGGCAGTCAATACATACCTAAGCGTGTCCTGCTTGTCAGGAAATTCTTCCAGATATTCATGCAGCCAGACAGCCCAGTTGCGTGAAGTGGAGATTTTGTTTGATTCCAGGTTGAGAAACTCATTGGCAGGCACATTGTCAGGAAGGATGTAGCTTCCTTCTGCTTTGAGTAGTGCAGGGAAAATGATGCAATGGAAAACAATGTTGTCCTTCCCAATAAAATGAAGCAGTCTGGTATCCTCTTTCTTCCAGTAATCTTCCCAGTTTTTGCCAGTCTCTTTTGCCCAATCCTTTGTAGCGGAAATATATCCGATAGGAGCATCAAACCAAACGTACAAGACCTTTCCTTTGGCATCTTTCAGGGGCACAGAGATCCCCCAATCCAGGTCACGGGTCATAGGTCTTGGCTTCAGACCATTGTCGATCCAGCTTTTGCACTGACCATATACATTGGGCTTCCATTCTTTGTGCTCTTCAAGGATCCATTCTTTGAGCCAATCTTCATACTGGTCAAGTGGAAAATACCAGTGTTTGGTCTCTTCCATGGTAGGCTCCGCCCCGCTCAACATAGACTTGGGATTGATGAGCTCTCCGGGGCTGAGCGTAGAACCGCAATTCTCACACTGATCGCCATAAGCTTCGGGGAACGAACAGGTAGGACAGGTTCCCTTGATATATCTGTCAGCTAAAAACTGCTTTTCAACGGGGTCAAAAAACTGCTTGGAGCTTTGCTCCACAAACTTTCCCTCATCGTATAATTTCTTGAAAAAATCCGCTGCTGTCTCGTGGTGAGTCTTTGAGCTGGTACGATGATAAATGTCAAAACTGATCCCGAAATCGCTAAACGACTTTTTGATTTGCTCATGGTATTTATCCACCACCTGCTGTGGGGTAATCCCCTCCTTTCGGGCTTTGAGGGTAATGGCCACTCCGTGTTCGTCTGAACCACAAATAAAAGCAACGTCTTTTCCTTTGGATCGTAAATATCTTACATATATGTCAGCCGGCACATAAACCCCCGCAAGATGACCGATATGGACGGGTCCGTTTGCATAGGGTAAGGCAGAAGTTACAGTGTACCGATTGAATGATTTTTTAGCCATTTTTAACATTTGAAGCGCAAATATAGGAAGGTTTAGGCAAGCCTTTTGTTTAGATTACGTTCAATAAAAATAACCTTTGCCAATGGGAACTTAAATCGCCATTATTCCTTTTAATTTTTCTATCTACCATTAATAGAAATCATGGGAACGAATTGCGATTTTATTCCTTAATTGCGTTAAAATTCAGTTCATGAAAAGAGTCCTAGCCGTATTATTCACTTTGTCCGTGTTGATGACACACGCCCACGAGAGATCGGGGTATAGCATCAGCATAGACCTGGGCTCAGTGAAAGACGATCAGCTAAATGTCTCTGTTGTGCCTCCCGTGTCAAATGATGATTTTGTAGAGTATCACATGGCCAAAGTAGTACCTGGGACTTATGATGAATCAAATTTCGGAACTTTTGTCAACAGGTTAAAAGCTTATGATATCGATGGCGCAGAATTGAGCGTGGAGAGGTTGGACACCAACCGATGGAAAATCCAAAATGGAGGACGGCTCAACAAGATCAATTACTGGGTGCATGACACGTTTGATCGTTTCGGAAACTATGGGGAGGATATGGAAGATTTCATCTTTGAACCTAATGGAACAAACTTTGACAAATTCAGAAATGCATATCTCATCAACACCTTTGGAGTAGTGGGATATGTAAACGGGATGAAGGACAAACCCTATGAACTTAAGATCAGCCATTCGCCCAGGATTTATGGTGCCTCGGCCCTTGACCGCACCTCATTGAGTGACACCGTAGATATTTTCAAAGCTGATGATTTTAATTTTTTGGCTGATGGACCCATCATGTATACTGTACCTGATACGGTCACACGTGAGATAGCCAATGCCAAGGTTATGGTTTCCTCATACTCGCCTAACAACATGGTCTCAGCAGAGCAGATCATGGACAAGATCTATGATTTGATGGTTGCACAGGCTTCTTATCTGGGAGGAAAATTGCCGGTAGATAGATATTCCTATCTCATTTACATGGTCGAAGACAAAGAAACACCATACTTCGGAGCGCTGGAACATTCTTACTCCACCTTATTCTACCTGTTTGAAAACAACATTGATTATATAGGTAAATATGTAAGGGACATTGCTGCACATGAATTCTTTCATATTGTAACCCCACTTAATATTCATTCAAAAGAGATTGGTGATTTTGACTTCATCAACCCTAAAATGTCTAAACACCTGTGGCTCTATGAGGGTGTGACGGAATACAGCTCTATGCACGTGCAGGTGAAGTATGGGCTGTATAATGTGGGTACTTTTATTGAAGAGATCCGTCAGAAGCTTTATGAGTCCAGTATGTATCCCGATGTGTCATTTACCTACATGAGTGAGCATATTCTGGAGCCTAAATATGAGGCCATGTACCAGAATGTGTATGCTAAAGGGGCTCTGATTGGACTGTGTATGGATCTATACCTGCTTAAATATTCCAACGGTACTTATGACCTTCAGCATTTGATGCGGGACCTGGCAAAGATGTTTGGAAAAGATCAGTCATTTGAAGACGATGAGCTATTCAATATCATCGAAAAACTCACATATCCCGAGGTCAGAGCATTTCTGGATCAGCATGTGGCAGGCGATAAGCCGCTACCCATGAAGGAAGTGCTTTCCTGGGTAGGTATCAATTATATTGAAGACGGACAGGAGTCCGAAATCACTTTCGGCAATGTAGGATTGCAGCAGAATGATGATGATCAGCTGATTGTAACTGACATCTCTGACATGGATGCTTTTGGTAGAAAAATCGGGTTTAAAACCGGGGACATCATAGTTTCTGTCAATGGCAAAAGCACTGACTCCGAAAGCCTGTATGAGACTCTCGATCACTACTTCTCTACTACTCTGCCTGGTGAAAAAGTTGCTATTGAAGTACTGAGAGCCAATAAGCGAGGAAAACTCAAGCCAAAGAAACTGAAAGCCAAAGCGTTTAAAACCACCAGGAGGATCAGCTATGAACTGGAGATAGCCGATGAAATCTCTGATAATGAAAGAAATTTACTCCTGACCTGGCTCACCCCAAACAGATCTAATCTCAGTGCTCCTTCAGATTGAGACCAGCAGCCTGTCTTTGTAACTTAATACCCCTTCAGCAAACTCATAAATGTAAAAGAATTCCCTTTTTGGGGTATTGATAGTTGATTATTAGTCTTAAATGAATAAAAATAAAAACCTGGCCATATTTCTGGGCTTGATTGCTGCCTTGTTTTTTGCTGTGACCTTTGTGT
>JAHCMM010000010.1 GCA_019192515.1 Cyclobacteriaceae bacterium SS2 | reverse complement strand
CTCTTCGTGATCCAGCTTCCAGATGATGATATCAATGAGAGACGAGTAATTGGAAGAGCTGAGCTGCACGGATTCATAGTTGCCCAGCATACAAATCCCCATGGTAGTGCTATTCGATCCACAAAAATGTGCTCCCAGTACATCATCCTGCTCCAATGAACCCGGATCTCTGCCATTGTAAATGGATCCATCCTGAGCCACCAGGTAATTATATCCAATATCTGACCAGCCATTGATTTGCGTATGATACAGGTAAATATCCCTGACTACCTGGGTATAATTTGTATTGGTGTTTGAGCCAGCTGAATGATGAACCACAACATGTTTTACATTGGTAGCAGTCCTGGTATAATTAGGGTCCGGTAATCCGGCTCTCCATTCCGATTGAGGAATAGCATTAAATGAAAAAGTACACTCACCGGGAGATTCCACTCTGGCACTGGCATTTGCCGATGGTGTCTCCCCACTATTGATCAGAAATATATCAGCATCACCATCAATTTCGATCCTTATGTCATTTATTTCCCTCTTTCCATGTGACAAAAAGTAGGTGAATTCCGGGGCATCAGGATCGTAAGGAATCCATAATTTTTCTGCATCAAACCAAACAGAAATGGAATCGCCCAAAAATAGAGCTGATCTTACAACAATAGCCGTGGATTCATAAGGATCAGCAGATGTCAACCTACCATTAACAAATCCCTGATCAACACGTTTTACCCAGGTATTCTGACCTGCTGCAAAGTGAGCTGGTAAAATACCTTGTAAGAAAAAAATGACTAATAATAAGAGTTTATGCACTTACCGGAACAATTTCAGCGATCTTATTCACAACGTAATCGACCTCCTTGGTAGTATTGAATCTGCTGAATGAAAATCTAACGGCACCCCTGGTTGGGTCTGAATTGATAGCTTTAAGCACATGTGATCCAAGTGATGAGCCACTTGAACATGCACTACCCCCGCTCGCACAAATACCATTGATGTCTAGATTAAAGAGCATCATCTCATTGTGATCCCCTGCAGGAAAAGATACATTCAGCACGGTATAAAGACTGTTATCAGGGTCTGCAGAAAGTCCGTTGAATTGAACCCCCTGAACCCTGGTCTTAAGTTGTTCGATCATGTAGCTTTTCAACTTGCTGATATGCTCATGATCATTGTTCATATTTTGATAAGCCAGTTCCAATGCTTTAGCCAACCCCACAATACCGGTCACGTTTTCTGTGCCTCCTCGCATGTTTCTTTCCTGAGCTCCTCCCTGGATCAGGGGGTTGATTTTCACTTGATGGTTGATGTATAAAAATCCAGCTCCTTTGGGACCATGAAACTTATGTGCCGCTCCTGCAATAAAATCCACCGGTAAATGCTTCAATACATGCGTAAAATGGCCCATGGTCTGAACGGTATCTGAATGAAACATCGCTCCATATTCTTTGCAAAGCTCACCCACGGCCTGAATATCTAACAAGTTGCCAATCTCATTGTTACCATGCATCAGAGACACCAGGCATTTGTCATGAGTAGCCAATATCCCAGCCAATTGAGCGAGGTCCAAATTACCTTTCTCATCCACATCCAGCAGATGCCTTTTAATTTTTCCTGTTTTCTCCAGGTGCTCTACTGTGTGCAACACCGCATGATGTTCTAGCGGTGAAGTAATGATATTTTCAATCTGATACGTTTCTACAGCACTGGTGAGTGCTGTATTATCTGCTTCAGTACCCCCGGAGGTAAAGAAGATCTCGGAAGGAGATGTACTAAGCAGGTCAGCTACTTTTTTTCGGGCCTGCTCAATGGCAGATTTTGTTTTCCTGCCCATCGAATGTATCGAAGAAGGATTTCCATAATGCTGCTGCCAGAACGGAAGCATTTCTTCAATAACCTTAGGATCTAAAGGTGTGGTGGCCGCATTATCGAAGTAAACATTCATTTTGCTGGTGTAGAAATGATTTCCCTAATATCACCAATTAATTTATTTGCGAGGTGCTCCGCTGTTGCCTGACTTTCCGATTCAGCATATATTCTGATGATGGGCTCTGTATTGGACTTTCTCAGGTGTACCCATTCCTTTCCAAATTCGATTTTCAATCCGTCGATCGTATTGGAAGGGTTCTCAGCATACCGTGTTTCCAGCTCTTTCAGGATACTGTCCAGGTCCATTTCCTCATCCAGCTCAATTTTATTTTTAGAAATATGGTATTGAGGGTATGTAGCTTTTAATCTTGAACAGCTCTTTCCATACTCTGCCAGATGTGACAGGAACAAAGCAATCCCAACCAGCGCATCGCGACCGTAATGTAGCTCTGGTAATATCACGCCCCCGTTTCCTTCACCACCAATTACAGCTTTTACCTTTTTCATTTGGGTAACAACGTTCACTTCTCCCACGGCTGCCGCAGTATATTCCGCACCGTGCTTTTCAGTCACATCTCTCAGCGCGCGGGTCGATGAAAGGTTGCTAACCGTATTACCTTTTTTCTTACTCAGAACATAATCCGCGACGGCAACCAGGGTGTATTCTTCTCCAAATGGTTGTCCATCTTCGCAAATCATTACCAGGCGGTCCACATCGGGATCTACCACGATACCAAGATCGTACTTTCCGGCAGCAAGCTCATTGCTAATCTGTGATAGGTTCTCAGGAATAGGCTCCGGGTTGTGCGGGAAAATCCCGTTTGGCTCACAAAATAAAGGATGATATTTTACTCCCAGTTTATCCAGAAGACGTGGCACTGCGATCCCTCCCGTACTATTCACTGCATCTATCACCACATTAAATTCTCGTGCCTTAATGGCTTCAACATTTACCAGATCCAGTTCCAGAATTTTGTTGATGTGTTTGTCGATATAGGTATCGTCCTGTCTTACTTTACCAAACTTCTTGGGCTCACTAAACAGGATTTCGGAGGATTCAGCCCATTTGAGCACTTTTTCCCCATCTTTAGCGGAAATAAATTCCCCCTTCTCATTGAGAAGCTTCATGGCGTTCCATCCTGATGGATTGTGACTAGCCGTAAGTATGATACCAGCTTGTGCTTTCTCAGCTACTACCGCCATCTCCACAGTTGGAGTGGTGGATAGTCCCAGGTCAACAACCTGTATTCCCTGAGCCAGCAAAGTATTTTCCACGATTGGACTGATCAGGTTTCCGGATGGTCTGGCGTCTCTTCCAATGACGACAGTTGGGTTTTCATGTCGTTCTTTGATCCACATACCGAATCCCGCAGAGAATTTTACAACATCTATAGGCGATAGTGTCTCTCCGGCTTTACCTCCTATTGTGCCCCGGAGCCCTGAAATAGATTTGATTAAAGTCAATGAATAGCGATTTAATAAAAAATGAAAAATGAAGCAATCACTAAAGAGTAAGGACTAACAAGTAAATGCTGGCAAGTGGGTTAACTGAATTTTGCCATTACTTTATTCACCTCACTGTCAGGATTTCCGCAAGCGCTTTCCGGACCTACAGTTTTACCACAATATCCACATGTTGTGCCTTCTTTATTGAGAAATGGACTCTGAGAGGCACACGTTCCCTTAAATTCCCCATCCTTTTTGAGGATGAGTCTTACTGACATTAGGACAAAAAATAGTCCGACAAAACCGATTGCTAATAATACCGTAGCCATAAGGTTACTTTTGGTTCAAAATTAAAGAATATTTGTCTTTCAGTTGAATAAACAATCGATAAGTCACAATCATTCCAATTAAATGTCATTAGCAAAACCGGATCCTAACAGAAAAGCAAAACTGGAAGCCTTTGATCGTTTGCTGACGATCATGGATGAGCTTCGGGAAAATTGTCCATGGGACAAAAAACAGACAATGGAAAGTCTTCGGCATCTCACCATTGAAGAGACTTATGAGCTGGGGGAGGCCATCCTGGAGCAGGACATGGAGGAAATAAAAAAAGAGCTGGGAGACCTGATGCTACACATGGCATTTTATTGCCGGATTGGCTCTGAAACCAATGATTTTGACATGGCCGATGTGCTCAACCAGGTCTGTGATAAGCTGATCCGCCGACATCCTCATGTATATGGTGATGTAGATGCCTCAGATGAAAAAGCGGTCAAGGAAAACTGGGAAAAGATCAAGCTAAAAGAAAAAGCCGGGACTACTGTATTGGCCGGTGTGCCCAAATCGCTTCCCGCCATGGTAAAAGCCATGCGCATCCAGGAAAAGGCAAAGGGAGTCGGTTTTGACTGGGATGAAAAAGAGCAGGTTTGGGAGAAAGTTCAGGAAGAGCTGCATGAGTTTAAAACTGCCAGTGATCAAGAAGCTTCGACAGATGAATTTGGGGATCTGCTTTTTTCACTGATCAACTATTCCAGGTTTATTGATATCAATGCTGAGGAAGCACTGGAACGTACCAACTCCAAGTTTATCAGACGATTTACCTTAATGGAAAAAATGGTGAAGGATGCCGGCAAAGAACTCACCAAAATGTCACTGCAGGAGATGGATGTGTATTGGAATAAAGCAAAAACGCAGGATTAGAAACTCCTTGACTGTTCCGAAATAAGTCCCTATCTTTTTAGTATTAATCAACCTAATTAAGATGAAAGAACTTAAAATCAATCATGGTGCTGTTTGGGTTATTGTAGTACTGGGGCAAGTTATCCCCATGTTGTGGTACGGCATCTTTGCCGAGCAATGGATGAGTCTCACAGGGCTTACCGAAGAAGATGCCATGTCAGGCGGGTCTACTCCTTATGTAATGAGTATCATTACAGCGATTGCATTCGGCTATATGTTGGCCTGGGTTTTTATGCGTATGAACGTGAGGACCTGGACAGACGGACTGAAGACAGGTTTTATCATGGGGTTTCCGATTGCTATTCTGGGCACCATGACCATGTATCTGTTTTCGATGCAACCGTATGCTTTAACCTGGATTGATGGTGGTCAAAACCTGATTATCTGGACGGTTTCCGGGGCATTACTTGGCGGATGGACCAAAGAGAAGTAATAGAAAAAGGCAACCCCCTGGGAGTTGCCTTAATCTTCTGTTTCAATCTTAATCGCTAAAAATCTTTATGCATCTTTCCACTTGATGGTGCATCCGATGGCTCGCTTTTCTTTCACCGTCGGTTTTTTACCAGAAAGTAGTGCATTGACCGCTGACTCCACATATTTCTCACTGGCATCAGCGGCTTCCCTTGGACTATCATCTATAGCGCCAATATATTCTACCTTATATTTTTTTGAGGCTTCTTTATTCAGCACAAATACATGAGGAGTTTTGGTGGCGCCGTAAGCTGCTGTAATATCCTGTACATCATCCCTTAAGTAAGGGAATGGATAATTTCGTTCTGAAGACCTGGTTTTCATCTCTTCCATAGAGTCTCCTGCAGATTGGGATGGATCGTTGGGGTTGATAGCAATGACTGGAAAGCCTTTTGGCTCATACATTTTGTGAAGATCTATGATCCGCTGCTCGTATGCTTTAGCATATGGACATGTATTGCAGGTGAAAATGACAATGAAGCCTTTGGCCGATGGATAGTTGGATAATGACACCATCTTATCGTCCACGTTCTTTAGGTTGAAATCCGTTGCATAGTCCCCTACCTGGTAGCCCTGTATCTCATCGCTACTGGCATTGGTAAACAAAATGGCCACGACAACCAATAATCCGGTAATAATTAAAAATGTCCTCTTCATGATTATTTATTATACGAACTATATTTCTTAACGTAATTTTCGAGCTCAGGTTTGTCAAAGGCCTTTTCGTGAAAATATTTCCTTCCCCGGGCATCAACAAAGAGCGTGGCAGGAATAGCCCCAGACCAATCCTCATTGATCGCCGTGATGTACTTGTCGGCATCCTTTTCATCCAACAGTAGCACCTTGGATTTAATCCCATTCTTTTCCACCATCCTTTGGGCTTTGGCAATATCCTGTGGGTGATCAAGTGTAATGAAATACACAGTTGCCTTAGTCTTATCAATAGCCTCAAAATGGGGCATCTCCATAATACATGGTCTGCACCATGAAGCCCAAAAATTGATCACCTTAAGTTTTTTATCGGGAGATTCAATCAGCTTATTCAAGGATTCCAAACTGATCATATTGATCTCCTGGGCATGACTAGCAGTGGCCGAGATCAGGATCAATGTAAGCGCTAATATTTTCACAGGAGTATATTACGTTGCTATTTAATAATGGTTTTTGAATAATAATAATAATTGTACAATTCCTATATTAAAATATCTCATCATCAAAAAAACCAAATTCTGCCTTAACATTTCCATAATTTATAATTTATATGGTATCAAAAGGTAATTTTTCAAAAAACAGAATAGAAAAATTAAACATTCACAGTTTAACCTTCTCCCTGCTTTGATGAAATCTATTGATCAAATTGTACTTTGCGAATTTTATCCACAATGGGACCAATTTATCCACACTAAAATTAAAACGTTTTATAAATAGCTGTAAATAAGCTACTTACACACATTTCATTAAATTATCAGTTTGTGGATAATGTGGATTTGTCTTATAGTTAGCGAAAATTGTAAACCGCTGAATACCAACAAGATGTAAATTCTTATTCCTTGGTATGCCTAATGAGTTTGGTACGGTATGCGTTGAAAATTCTTGATTTTGAAACAAAGCCAAGGTATTTCCCATCTTCAATCACTGGCAAATTCCAGGCTTGTGTTAACTCAAATTTATTCATGACAGATTGCATTTTTTCCTGCGGAGTCACATGCGCGGGAGGTACCTGCATAATGGCCTTTACAATCACATCTTCATACTTATCATTGTCAAACATGATCTCTCTGATGTCGTCAAGCGTTACAATTCCTTCCAACTCGCCTTTGTCATTTACTACAGGGAAGATGTTTCGCTTACTCTTCTTTACAAGCTCTACCATTTCGCCCAATGTAGCTTCCGGTTTAATCAGGAGAAGGTCTGTCTCCATCACCTTTTTGAGGTCGATCAAGCTGAGCACGATTCGATCCCTGTCATATTGAATAAGGTCGCCTTTCTCAATGAGTTTCTTGGTGTAGATAGAATGTTTCTCAAAATAGGAGATGGTGGAATAAGAGATTGCCGAAACGAGCATAAGCGGAACAAATAGTACATACCCACTTGTAATCTCCGCAATAAGGAAAATCCCTGTCAAGGGTGCATGTAAAACCCCGCTTAAAACCCCACACATACCCACAAGGGTGAAATTACTGGCGCTGATAGACAGTCCCGGGATCAAGGTGTTAATGACCTGGGTAAAAAAGAAGCCGGCAACACCCCCCATAAACAAAGACGGTGCAAAAATTCCTCCGCTACCTCCTGCTCCAATCGTGAGGGCTGTGGCTACTGGTTTCACCATCAAAATGGCAAATAGAAAAACCATCAGCATGATCTGATTTGTTTCAAGCGGCTCAAATATTGTTCTGTCAAATAAATCCAGCTGCCTCCCTGCCAATAAATCTTTGATAGACTCATAACCCTCACCATATATGGGCGGGAAAGTAAAAATGATTATAGCGAGCCCTAGTCCACCAATAAGTGCCCGCGAAAAACTTTCCTTGATCGTCTTGATAGCTGCTTCCACTTTATACATGGCCCGGGTAAAGTATAGAGAGATTATTCCACAGAACATTCCCAGCAACAGATAATAGGGAGCATCGGATGCTTTGAAAGGATCTGTGAGCCGGAAGCTGAATAATATGTCTTCTCCTAACAAAGAGATACTGACCAGCTGACCACATACTGACGCTATAAGTATGGGGATAAATTTGCTGATCTTCACTTCAGTCATGATCACCTCAATGGCAAAGATGACACCTGCAATGGGTGAGTTAAAGATAGCCGAGATAGCTCCGGCTGCTCCGCAACCAATCAAAAGTGTTCTTTTTTTGTAGTCCAGGTGAACGAGTCTCCCAAAATTGGATCCGATAGCTGAGCCCGTCACCACAATAGGTGCCTCCAGCCCGACAGATCCCCCAAAACCTACTGTGATGGCACTGGTGATCATCCTGGAGTACATCTGTGTTCTTTTCAGAATACTGGAATTCTTGGATATGGCGTACAATATCTGGGTAATCCCATGGCCAAGGTGTTCTCTCAATATGTATCTAGCTACCACAACCGTGATCAGAATCCCTACTAGTGGATAGCCGAGATACAGGTAGTTGAACCCTGTAATATCGATGTTTCTTTCCAGGAAGGCCTGGATGGTATGAACTGTACTTTTAAGAACTACTGCTGCCAGACCTGCTATGAGCCCAATAACGCCAGCCACCATGAGCGTGAAGTTATTGTCACTAATTGTTCGGATACGCCATACGAGCAGGCGTGTCAACAATTTTGAGCTGCTCATTTAAACTTTTTAGGTCCGGTGAAAAATTATACTACTAAAGCTCCCTTCTTCTTGAGGGTCTCTTCTATAAAATCAAAAGTAGATAGGATCTCTGCTTTTCCATCTACTAATGCCACATCATGTTCAAAATGCGCTGAGGGCCGCTTGTCGGCAGTCACAATTGTCCAACCGTCAGATAACTGAATTACCCGCCTTGTCCCCATGTTTATCATAGGCTCAATCGCTAACACAAGGCCTTCTTTCAGCAATTGTCCTCTCCCTCTCTTCCCATAATTTGGTACCTCAGGTGACTCATGCATTTTCTTGCCTAAGCCATGACCGACGAGTTCACGCACCACGCCATAGCCAAAGCTTTCGGTATAGGACTGAATAGCATAGCCAATATCACCGAGGCGATTACCTGCTCTCATTTGTTCAATCCCAAGATAAAGGCTCTTTTTGGTGACCTCCAACAGCTGTTTTACCTCAGGTGCTATTTCGCCCACAGCAAATGTATAGGCATGATCACCATAATAGCCATTCATCAGTGCCCCACAGTCGATACCTACAATGTCTCCCTCTTCCAGTGGTCTGTCAGTTGGGATACCGTGCACGACCTGCTCGTTAACAGACGTAATGATGGTATTGGGATAATCGTATAACCCCAAAAAACCAGGTTCTGCACCCTGATCCCTGATATATTCCTCCGCAATCTTGTCCAGCTGAAGTGGTGTGATTCCAGGCTCTAAATGCTCCGCCAGGATCGCCAGTGTTTTAGACACCACCAATGCGCTTTCACGCATTATTTCAATCTCTTCTTTCGACTTATAGTGAATCATATTAAACATTGTCACCGCAAAATTAACACAAAAAAACCCTGACAGATTTGCCAGGGTTAAATTGATCGTTAATTTCTGAGTTATGAGTTATCAGTAATGCCTTCCAGCACTTCCTTGATTGGCACTCTCTGGCCATCTCTAAAAGACACGATCCATGCATCTTTTACTCCCATTTCTCTTAAATACTTTTTGAATGTATCAGCTTTCCAGTAATCTCTGAATACACCAAGTGTAAATCTCTTGAACCCTTCACCTTCTTCCTGAGTGAAGTTTTTTGAGTTGTCTGTATATTGACTCAGGTCTTTGCTTGCGTAAGCACCGATCTGAACTTTGAATACAACCCCTACATTTTCATCGATACCATCATCATCGCTTGGTTGAGGTCGAGGCGCGGAAGCTGCAGCCTGGGCCCTTGCCTGAGCCTGAGCCAGCTGATTTCTAAGATCAGAGATCTGACCAGAGTATTGAGCAATCTGATCATCCTTCTCAGAAATTTTCTGATCTACGCCATTGAGTTCGTTTCTAAGCGACGAAACCTGGCTTTTTAATGATCGATTTTCCTCGATAAGCCCCTTATACTCTTCCGGTTCAAGCTTTTTTACCCGCTTTTTCCATTCTTTCTTCTCCTTTTTATCCATTTCCTGAGCGGCTACATCGAAAGATGCCATTGCTACAGCCAGGCCAATAAACAATATAAAAAGTCTTTTCATGATATAATCTGTTGATATTTAATGCTTTGCTTATTCAGTATCAGGTACTAAAATAACTTATTTTAAAACAAATTTAGCTTTTCTTCAATGAACCTATCATATCTTCAGGCTTAACCCACTCGTCAAACTGCTCTGAGGTGAGTAATCCAAGCTCAATAGCCGCCTTCCGAAGGGTGGTTCCTTCCTTATGTGCTTTCTTGGCAATCTTGGCTGCATTTTCATATCCAATGTGTGTATTCAACGCAGTCACCAGCATCAAAGAACTTTCCAGTTTCTCTTTGATCACCGGATGATTGGGCTCAATACCGATTGCACAGTGGTCATTGAATGACTCACAGGCATCGCCCAACAATCGTGCACTGGTAAGCAGGTTGTATACCATCATAGGCTTAAACACATTCAGTTCGAAATGTCCATAAATACCTCCACTGGCAATGGCCACATCATTGCCCAGTACCTGAGCACATACCATGGTCAGAGCCTCACACTGTGTTGGGTTTACTTTACCCGGCATAATGGATGAACCAGGCTCATTTTCCGGAATCAAAATTTCTCCAATCCCACTTCTTGGTCCGGAAGCCAGCATTCTGATGTCATTGGCAATCTTAAACAGGCTGACAGCCAGTTGCTTTAGTGCTCCATGGGTTTCCACGATGGCATCATGCGCGGCCAGGGCTTCGAACTTGTTGTCAGCTGTCTTAAAAGGAAGACCAGAATTGCCGGCAATTTTTTCTGCGACCAATTTATCATATCCTGCAGGTGTATTGAGTCCCGTACCAACAGCGGTACCACCCAGGGCCAGCTCTGACAGATGGTCAAATGTATTTTCAATCGCCTTGATGGCATGATCTATCTGTGAAACGTATCCGGAAAATTCCTGACCCAGACTCAGTGGAGTTGCATCCATGAAATGGGTTCTGCCGATTTTCACCACATCCATAAAGGCGGTGGATTTCTTATGAAGAGTATCCCTCAGCTTTTTCACTTTTGGTAACGTCTGCTCCACCAGTATCTGGTAGGAAGCAATGTGCATCGCCGTAGGAAATGTATCATTTGAGGACTGACTCTTATTTACATCATCATTGGGGTGGATGGTCTTTTCTTTATCACTCAGCTTACCTCCTCCTATTACATGAGCTCTGTTGGCAATCACTTCGTTACAATTCATATTCGACTGAGTGCCTGAGCCTGTTTGCCAAACTACCAGCGGAAACTCATCATCCAACTTACCAGCAAGGATCTCATCACAAACCTGACCAATCAATTTCGCTTTTTTCTCCGGCAAAACTCCAAGTTGTTGATTGGCCTCCGCTGCGGATTTCTTCAAAATTGCAAATGCCCTGATGATTTCAAGAGGCATCTGCATATTGGCGCCTCCAATTTTAAAATTCTCTCTTGACCGTTGAGTTTGAGCTCCCCAGTATTTGTCTGCGGGGACTTTTACCTCACCCATGGTATCGTGCTCCAGCCTATATTCCATCTGTCTGTTTTTTTATGACCTAAAATTATTCAAACCTGTTCAATTTATAGGTAGAATGCCCGAATCAGCCTGAATTAATGACAATTTTTAGTGGTGTCTGATAAAAATCGAATGACAGGGAAAACAAATCGATGAAATGGTATTAGGTTTGTAGTTTAGAACGATTCTAAATAATGGAACCAATTAGTGTGCTCATTTCTGACTTTCAATACCTCACTCGTGAAGGATTGATACGCATGATCGAAGCTGATCCGGGTCTTTCGCTGCTTGGAACCGTGGATGATACCAGACAGCTTATCAAAGAAACTGCTGAAAGACATCCCAATGTTTTGATCATGGACTATCAGAGCAAGGATTCTTCTCATTTAGCGCTGATGAAAGAGGTAATAGACTCGGATGCGTCTAAACTACTGATCATCACAAATGAAAGTAAGAAAGAACATATACAATCGTTGCTGGATCTTGGCATCAAAGGGATTGTAACAAAAAGCTGTAGCAAAGATGAAATCCTAAGTGCCATCAAATCCGTTTCCAAAGACGCTCGCTTTTATTGCAACAGGGTGCTGGACACATTAATGGATCAGGAAGAAGAAAAGGAAATTAATTGCGATCCCACCGTGTTGTCACAGCGTGAGTATGAAGTATTGAAACTGATTACGAAAGGTTACAAGACCACGGAAATTGCTGACGAACTCTATGTAAGCGTTCACACCATCAACTCACACAGAAAAAACATTTTAAAGAAATTGAATCTGAAATCCCCTACTGAACTGATCGTTTATGCCATGGAAACAGGTCTGGTAAAGATCTGATGCATCAATTATCACTAGGAATAGCTATTGTAAATCCATCCCTCGATGCGGTAGATTTGTAGCTTTTTAGATTCAGCTCTAATAATAATTAATTAAGAATAAATTTGACACTCGATAGTCTAAAGCTTAATCAACAGGTGACCATACAAAGTATCACTGAAAATGGACTGACTTCCAAGCTGACGGATATGGGATTATATCCCGGTAAATCTGTTTCAGTGATTTTCAAGGCACCCTTTGGTGATCCCATTGCTGTTGATATTGATGGCTATACCCTATCCCTCAGAAAAGAGGAAGCGTCATTGGTTGAAGTCCAAATAGGATGAAAATTTCATTAGTTGGGAATCCCAACTCAGGCAAAACTTCCATATTTAACCGGTTAACTGGCCTCAATCAGAAAATTGGAAACTTTCCCGGTGTCACCGTTGATAAGAAATCCGGCTTGCTGAAAACAAGCAAGGGATCCCATCATATTCTTGACCTGCCAGGTACTTACAGCCTGTATGCCAAAACTCAGGACGAGCAGATCGTCTATGATATATTGAGTGATCCTACTCATGCTGATTACCCGGACAGAATCATTGTAGTGGCAGATGCCTCAAACCTCGAAAGGAATCTATTGCTCTTCACCCAGGTAATGGACCTGGGGCTACCGGTGATCCTTGCACTGAACATGTCAGACATTGCTGCCAAAAAAGGAGTTGTCATTGACTACGAAAAGCTTAGTGAGGTACTTGGGGGAGTGAAGATCGTGCCTGTGAATGCCAGGACTGGACAGGGAATGGATCAGCTAATTGCTGAAACAGTATCCGAAGATTCTAACATCCCAGGTTCTTCCTTCATAGAAGGTGAGTTTGAAAAAGGTCATTTCCTGATCACTGACCCGCACCGTCAAAAACAACTGGTTGAAGAAAGATATCGAAAGATCAACAATATCCTGAAGTTTGTGGTCAGGCAGGAACCGACCAAGCGGTCGATGTTGAAACGCCAACGGATGGCCGACAAAATCATTACGCATCCTTTGCTCGGCTTCGTTCTTTTCCTGGGTGTGTTGATGGTGATCTTTCAGGCTATCTACGCATGGGCTGAGTGGCCTATGGATCTGATCGATACACTATTTCTGAGTCTGAGTCAATGGGTCATCAACAACCTGCCGGAAGGTGTTCTCACCAGCCTTATCGCTGAAGGCATTATACCGGGACTGGGTGGTGTTTTAATTTTCATACCTCAGATTACCCTCCTCTTCGCTTTCATATTTATCCTCGAAGAAAGTGGCTACATGGCCCGGGTGGTATTTATCATGGACAAGATCATGAGGCCCTTTGGGTTGAATGGTCGAAGTGTAGTGCCTTTGATTTCGGGTGTGGCATGTGCCATCCCTGCCATCATGGCTACCAGGACCATAGAAAACTGGAAAGAGCGCCTGATCACTATCATGGTCACACCTTTGATGAGCTGCTCGGCCAGACTACCGGTTTATACATTACTTATTGCTTTGGTCATCCCCAATCAAACCATAGGCCCATTCAAATTACAAGGGTTGGCTTTGCTAGCGATGTACCTGATTGGTTTGCTTGGGGCTCTTTTAGCCGCTTTTGTTTTTAAATGGATCATCAAAGCAAAGCAGAAGAGCTTCCTGGTGATGGAGCTTCCATACTATAGGATGCCCAGGTGGAACAACCTCGCCATCACTTTGTGGGAAAAAGTACGGCTCTTTGTCTTCGATGCGGGAAAAGTCATTTTCTCGATCTCTATCATTTTATGGGTATTGGCATCCTATGGCCCCGGAGATCGGATTCAGCAAGCTGTTGATAAGATTCCCGAACCTGTAACCCAGGAAGATGTAAATGCTTATGAAAAAAAGGTGGCCTCTGTAAGTCTATCCAATTCCTATATTGGAATTTTAGGCCATGCCATGGAACCCGCCATTCGTCCTTTGGGTTATAACTGGCAGATAGGCATTGCACTGATCACATCATTTGCAGCGAGAGAAGTATTTGTAGGATCAATGGCAACTATTTATAGTGTTGGTGAAAATTTTGAAGCGGACGAAACATTGATCCAGCGCATGAGGAAAGAACAGAATCCTGAAACAGGAAAGCCAGTTTATAACCTGGCATCGGGTCTTTCTTTGATGGTGTTTTATGCTTTTGCCATGCAGTGTATGAGTACACTTGCCGTGGTATTGAGAGAAACGAAAAAATGGAAATGGCCATTGTTGCAACTCATCTACATGACAGCCATGGCTTATTTAGCGGCATTGATTACGTATCAAATACTGAAATGATTCAAACGATTATCGTTATCGGTTTATTTGTCTTATCAGGCTTCTTCCTGGGGCGTAAGCTTTTCAGATCTATCAAAGGGAAAGAATCCCCTGGTTGTGAAAAATGCGCGGTAAACCAAGTTTCCAGGGGATCGACTAGCTAGTTCTAGTGATATAGATTTAGCTAGGGGTAGCGATTGAATCCAAAAATTTTTCGAGCCAACTTTGTGGTTAAATTGAGTGAGTAGTGTATTTGAAAGACTATATAAACCAGGAAGAAGATAGATTCCATCTACTAGATGGTAAGCATCTCCCTGGGCATTCTGAGGAATGCGTCTTTAAAAAATGCTGCAAGAAGTATAAAAAGAAGGGAAGGCACTGTAAGAAATGTCCGAAAATCTAGCTGAGTCACATACAATTTCATCTCGGGAAGTTCTGTTTCAAACTTCCAATGCAAGCATTACGCAATGCGATGCGCAGGGAAAGTATATCCTTTCTTTCAATCAGGATCAAATAGAATTCAGAGCATGTGAGCTGATTTCCTTCCGTAGGAAAATTCAAAAGATTGACCTGACAAAGCTATTAGCCAGTGATACTCCTGACATTGAGATTGTCAGTATGCCGCACTGTGACAGGCTTTTTGTTTTTACTATCCAGGAAATCCTTGAATTGAAGGATTTATTTGCCGGAACATTTGCCATGCTAGAGCTGAATAGTCTTATCCACAAAGAAATCATCCGTAAGGGAGCACTGATCAAGTCTAATTAGACTGATTATAAATTGGTTTTTCAACTGTTTTTTCACCAACCTTTGGTGTTCATTTGTAGTTTAATCCCAGGAATAGTAAGGAAAATACAGTGTTCCTTTCAGGTTCATTATAAATAGAAAATACTATGAAAGACATAATTAGAAGCCAGTCCGTATTGAAAGAAGAAATCATAGAGCGAATCAATAAGCAAATCAAAATTGAAGCTACTTCCTCATCAGCTTACTTAGCGATGGCAGGATGGTGTGATGTACGCGGATATGACAACTGTGCAAAGTTCTTCTTTAAGCAATCAGATGAAGAGCGCGGTCACCAACTTAAGTTTTTTCACTACCTGGCCGATATGGAAGCAGAAGCTACTTCTCCCACAATCGACGAGGTAGAACATGAGTTTTCTTCATTGAAATCAGTTTTCGAAAAAGCTTTGGAAAATGAGATCTCAGTAACTGAATCCATTCATGATTTGGTTAGGTTGGCCAGAAAGCAGGGAGATATTGCTACTGAAGAATTTTTGAGATGGTTTGTGCAAGAGCAGATCGAAGAAGAATTCGTAGCCAGAAAATGTGTTGAGCTTTTTGATGTTTTCGGTAACGAAAAACTTGCGATCGGAATGATCGAAGAAAGAATTCTCAGCATTGAGTATGATGGTGGAGAGTAATTCTTAAACCAAAAAATCTTGTTTAAAGGGATCCAAAAGGGTCCCTTTTTTTGTATAGCCTCATGATCTCTATCCCAGAAATCACTACTAGTAGTGATCAATAGCTATTAGTAGTGATCACGAATTTGGCTACTAGTAGTGATTGATTCTAGCGCCCACTTCACGCAATTTTGCTGTTTAGAATTATTCCAAATAATCATTCAAAAATGAACAAAATTGCATTAGCCACATCTGCGCTATTACTAATATTTCTTAATGCCTGTAACGATAAAGAAGATCCGGCTCCCGGAATCAATGTCCCCACAACTTACTCTTTTACCAGAGATGACGAGTCTACCGTCAGTTTTTCTGGTCAGACAGATCGATTAAACATGCTTTCTGAGATCAAATCTTATCTTGGAAATGGCGACGCAGGCAATGCACTGGAAGCAGCAAAACTCAACAACATGTTTTCAAATGAAAACGACGCCTTCACCAATTCGGATTTGAATGCTTCTTCAAAACAACTGGAAGACAAAACATTTCTGGCAGATGTAACATTTTACAAAGATCTTTTTGAAGCTGCTGAGGCTGCCAGCGAAGCTGTTGTGGCCAATGACGCTGTGGCATCTGCAGGAGTGGCTGGAAGGATCCAACGAGGAAACGGCAATTATGTCCTTGTAAATGAAAAAGGATGGGAGTTCACCCAGGTAATTGAAAAAGGGCTGATGGGGTCTGTATTTTTACACCAGATTTACAACACCTATTTAACAGATGATAGAATCGGTTCATCTGTAGACAATACCAACCTCGTTGACGGTGCCAACTATACGGCCAAAGAACACCATTTCGATGAAGCTTTCGGTTACTGGGGTGTGCCTGTAGATTTTCCATCTGAGCTTCCTTCAGAAAACAACAGGTTTTGGGCCAATTACAGCTATGGCCGGGAATCCCTTGTAGGCTCGGTTACAAATCTTAAAAATGCTTTTCTGGCCGGAAGAACAGCCATTGTGAATAATGATGAAGAAACACTGGAAGCCCAGGTAGCAATAATCTACGAGGAATTTGAAATTGTAGCGGCGGCTACAGCTATCCACTACATCAACTCAGCTTTGACAGATGATAATGAAGGAGACTTTTTGCATCATGTATCCGAGGCCTATGCATTTGTGAGGGCTTTAAAATTCAGCGAGAAAAGAGCCATTTCTGACGCACATTTGAGCACTATCCTCAATTCAAACTTCGGTACCGGCGGTGATTTCTGGACAATTGGTGATGGTGATCTGGCAGAAGCTAAATCCACACTGGCGTCTGTTTATCCTCGGCTGTCTGATATTCAAAACGAATTATAAAACATGAAGAAGCTAACCTTGATTTTGTTTTCTGTTGGGGCCGGGCTTCTAATTTCCTGCAATGAAAATGGTGCGCTAGATAAAACCAATGATTTTGATCAGCAACCACTTCTCGAAAACCTGGGAAATAATTTGATCTTGCCTGCATACGAGCATCTGACACAAGCAAATGAAGCTTTGTCAGATGCTTTTGTGCTGTTGAAAGCTGACCCGAATTCAACCACTTTGGACGACTTCCGCTCGAAGCTAAAGAGTGCCAGATTAGCCTGGCAGGCCTGTGCTCCCTACCAGTTTGGCCCTGCTGAGACCCGGAGCCTGACGAATGAATTGAACATTTATCCCGTGGATCAGACTCAGATCAATCAAAACATCAGCTCAGGTTCATATGATTTGTCTACCCTCAGCAACATTGATGCTAAAGGCTTTCAGGCAATTTCTTACCTGGTTTATGGTGATCCTGATGCGCAGGAAGATATTCTCAGTTCATTGTCTGCAGAAAGACTTCAGTATATCGAAGATGTGCTGACAAGAATATCTACCACATCTTCTGATGTATATAATGATTGGAAAGAAGACGGGGGCAACTACATTTCAGAATTTTCTGCTGAAGACGCCCTTGGTGTAGACGTTGGCAGTTCCGTTGGAAAGTTGATCAACGCACTAAACCGGGATTTTGAGCGCAATACACGTGATGGAAAAATTGGGATTCCAGTGGGCATCCGAACACTGGGCGAGCCTATCCCTACCTCCTCGGAAGCATATTATGCCGGATATTCTGTTGAATTATTGGTAGCAAATATTGAGGCATACAAGTCACTTTATTTTGGAGGGAATGGCATTGGGCTGGACGATTACCTGAAAGCAATTGGTGGGACAACCATCGACAATGCAGATCTTAATCAATCCATCGCTACCCAGTTTGAAAATATTGAATCAGCAATCGGAAAAATTTCCGATCCCTTACCCCAGACTATTCAAAGTCAAAAGGAAGACGTGGAAATGGTCTTTGCAGAAATGCAGATCATGAACGCTCTGCTTAAAACTGATTTAGCATCCACAATAGGGGTTGTAATTACCTATCAGGATAATGATGGTGACTGATGACTTCGCGATGGCATAACATAACGCAACAATTGATCTTCAGGAAAGTCCCCATCTTTCCCCTGATTACTTTTAGAATCCTTTTTGGGATTCTTTTGTTGATTTCGACCATCAGGTTTTGGGCAAAAGGATGGATCTATTCCCAGTACGTTGAACCGAAAATCTTTTTTCCATTTATCGAAGGAATCCAGCCTCTTGCAGGGATCGGGATGTACGTGGTTTTTGGGCTGATGATCCTGGCCTCCATTCTCATTATATTAGGACTGTATTATCGTATTTCCATATTCAGTTTTTTCCTCCTGTTCACATACGTGGAGCTGTTGGACAAAACCAATTACCTCAACCACTACTATTTTGTTTCCCTCTGCACATTTCTGATGATCTGGTTGCCCGCTCATCGATACTTTTCATTGGATGTATGGAGGAAATCCGTGACACCCCTCAAAGAAATTGAGGTTGCCTTCATCAATATCATCAAGCTTCAACTAGGTATCGTGTATTTTTTTGCAGGCATTGCCAAAATCAATTATGACTGGCTCATCAATGCCCAGCCATTAAAAATGTGGCTGTCTGCCAATGTGCATCAACCTGCAATCGGGTGGATCTTCCGATATAAGATTACTGCCTACATCTTCAGCTGGTTTGGAATGCTTTTCGATACTACCATACCATTCTTTCTTTCATTCCGAAAAACATTGCCTATTGCCTATGCAGCTGTCATCGGATTTCACCTGATGACTGCGTTGTTGTTTCCCATCGGAGTATTTCCCTGGATGATGATTGTGGCCACTACCATATTTTTTCCGGATCACATTCATCAGAAATTTATTAAAACACTATCCTCTGTATTCCCCGGCTCATCAGAAACAAAACCTGGTGTTTATGGTGGGTTACAGAAAGCTGGCGTTTATGCGTTTGTCTTTTTCTTCATGCTTCAAATCGCAATCCCATTCAGGTATCTTGCCTATCCAGGAAATTTATTTTGGAACGAGCTGGGCTATCGGTTTTCGTGGAGAGTGATGTTGATGGAAAAAGCCGGTCATATCACATTTTTTGTAGAGGACGGAGATAAAAAGCACATGGTAGCCAACTATGATTATCTCACTCCACAGCAGGAAAAGATGATGGCCACACAACCGGATATGATCATGCAGTTTGCACGATTCTTAGAAGAAGAGTTTAAGCAAAAGGGCTTTGAAAATCCTAAAATCACCACCCAATCCAGGGTCACATTGAATGGCCGGTCAGGAAAGACCTTCATAGATCCAACCATCGACCTGACCAAAGTAGAAAAAAATCAACTCTCCTCAATCGTACTGCCTCATGAATAAAGCTCTGCTGACCATATTGACTTTTTTATTGGTCTGTCAGGCTCAGGCACAGATAAGTGGGTTCGTGAAAGATCAAAATGACAAAGTTTTAGATGGAGTCCAAATCTCTATAGAGGGCACTTCCATTCTTACAAGCTCAGATCAACAGGGCTATTTCCAAATCACAGGGCTTGGAAAGGGAAGCTACAGGGTGGTGGCTTATTATCCTGAATTAAAACATGCCTTTCAGGACGTTGCTCTGGACGGTACTTCGGTAAAAATTGAATTCCAATTACAGGAAATCAATCAGGAACTTGAATCGGTGACCATCATTGACTCCCGCAAAGAGGAGATGGGCGCCAACTGGTTGAAATCCGTGAGTGGTGCAGCTATTTATGAAGCAAAGAAGACTGAGCTGATCGTGCTGGATGAAGTGATAGCCAATAAAGCAGCTGGTGTGAGCAGACAGATCTATTCACGGGTACCCGGTTTGAATATCTGGGAAAATGACGGTGCTGGTATTCAGCTGGGTATTGGTGGAAGAGGTCTTAGCCCGAACAGAACTTCTAACTTCAATGTCCGTCAAAATGGTTATGACATTTCTGCTGATGCTTTGGGTTATCCGGAGAGCTATTACACACCACCTTCTTTGGCGTTGGAGAAAATCGAGATTGTAAGAGGAGCTGCCGGGCTACAGTACGGCACCCAGTTTGGCGGATTGCTCAACTTTGATTTTAAGGATGGACCAAAAGACAAGAAGCTAGAGGTCAATTCTGTAAACACCATAGGCTCGTTTAATCTTTTCAACACCTTCAACAGCGTTGGTGGTACCATCGGAAAAGTGAACTACTACGGGTTCTATCAATACAAATCCAGCGAAGGCTGGAGACCTAATTCAGGAATTGATCAACACAATGCTTATGGATCCTTTACCTACAATTTCAATGCTTTCGTTAGTCTAAAATTTGAGCACACATATATGGGCTACCTGGCTCAGCAACCCGGAGGCTTAATGGATTCGGAATTTTATAGCAATCCGCGTCAATCTAAAAGGGAAAGGAACTGGTTTCAGGTGGGCTGGAACCTGTCGGCGGCTGAACTGAATTTCCGGGTTTCCGACAATGTCAAATTCAATAACCGGACTTTTCATTTATCTGCCAACAGATATGCTGTTGGCAACCTGGGACCTATCACTCGTGTGGATGATACTGATGAAAACCGAAACCTGCTCAAAGACGACTACGATAACTGGGGTAATGAATTCCGAACCATCATCCATTATCCTTTGCTGGGCCAGAAATCCGTTCTCCTTATTGGAAACAGGGTATACTTTGGAAGTACCATGAGTGCCCAGGGCGAGGCTGACAATGGATATGACGCAGATTTCAGTTTCATCAATCCTGAGGAACCCGATGATTCACAGTTTCACTTCCCGGGACAGAACATTGCCTTCTTTGCGGAAAACATATTCAACATTTCAGACAAGTGGAGCATTACACCCGGGATGAGATATGAAAACATCCGGACAAATGCCGATGGTTATTATTACAACGAACAATCTGATATTGCAGGAAACATCATTTTTTCAGAAAAAGTAGATGAGGAACGCTCCAAATTCAGGTCATTCATCCTCATGGGAGTAGGCGTTAGTTACAAGCCCAGTGAGAGACTTGAAATGTATTCCAATTTCTCTCAAAACTTCCGGGCCATCAATTTCAATGATATCCGGGTAGACAATCCTTCCCTGACTGTGGATGAAAATATTGATGACGAAAGAGGTTACAATTTTGATATCGGGATTAGAGGTTCTGAAAGTGAGGTTTTCAGATATGATATCTCGTTGTTTTACCTGGCTTACAAGGATAGAATAGGGAACGTCCTGAAGACTTCTGCCGATCCAAGATTTAACTTCTATGTACCTAAAGTATTCCGGTATCGTACGAATGTAGGTGATGCCAATATTTACGGGATCGAGACTTATGTGGAAGGAAATCTGTTTCGGTTACTGAATTTTAATCCTAAAAAATCAAAGCTTACCGGATTCATCAATTTTGCTGCATTGCAATCAGCTTACCTGGAAAACCAGGAAAACAGCATTGAAGGAAATGAAGTGGAGCTTGTTCCTCCTGTCAATATCAAGACCGGGTTGACCTACAAGTATCAGTCTTTGGGCATCTCCTACCTTTTTAGCTATGTTGCTCAGCAATATTCCGATGCTACCAATGCCGACAAGTCTACAAATTCAGTAGAAGGGATCATTCCGGCATACTCGGTCATGGATCTGTCCCTGACTTATGAACTGAAAAACTGGCGACTGGAAACCGGAATCAATAATTTACTTAATAACTACTATTTTACCCGAAGAGCAGCGGGTTACCCGGGTCCAGGAATTATTCCTTCAGACGGAAGAAGCGGATACATCACCATTGGGGTGAAGTTCTAAGCTTCCAGTTTGGAAACGAAATCCCAAACCACTACGCCGACACTCACAGAAATATTGAGCGAGTGCTTGGTACCCTGTTGAGGAATCTCCAGGACAACATCTGACTTTTTCACAACCTCCTCTTTCACACCAAAGACTTCATTGCCAAAAATGAGTGCGTACCTGGAATTTTTCTGAGGCGTAAAATCTTTGAGAGAAACACTTTTATCTGCCTGTTCTACACTAATGATTTCATACCCCTCCGTTTTCAGCTCATCTATCAATGAAAGAATTTCTTTTCGATGCTCCCATTCCACTGATTCTGTTGCTCCAAGGGCTGTCTTTTGAATATCCCGATGTGGGGGTTTGCCCGTGATCCCACACAACCAAACTTTTTCAATCATAAATGCATCAGAAGTTCTGAAGACGCTTCCCACATTATTCAGGCTTCTCACGTCATCCAGGATGATACAAACATTCGATTTTTTGGCCTCTTTAAATTCCTCTACCGAAATCCTTCCCAGTTCCTCATTTTTTAGCTTTCGCATAAGGAGTGCTTTACTTAATATTGTATTTATTGATGATGAAAATCAATCCATCTTTCACCGAAATCCTGATGATAGCATATTTCGGCGTGATCGGGTCAAAACTATCTCAAATTTCTGAATGACAAAATCGGCCAAAGGCAAAGAAACCCCATTGATGAAGCAGTACAATGCCATAAAGGCAAAGTATCCTGGCGCATTGTTATTATTCAGGGTTGGGGATTTTTATGAGACGTTTGGGGAAGATGCGGTGAAAGCTAGCAAGGTATTGGAAATCGTATTGACCAAACGATCTAATGGAGCTGCTTCCGAGATGGAACTGGCCGGGTTTCCACACCATTCGCTGGATGCCTATCTGCCAAGACTGGTCCGGGCTGGCTACCGGGTGGCCATTTGTGATCAACTCGAAGATCCAAAAACCGTCAAGGGCATAGTCAAACGAGGGGTGACAGAGCTGGTTACTCCTGGCCTTTCACTCAATGACAACGTCCTCGAGCAAAACAAAAATAATTTCCTGGCTGCTATTCATTACGGTCAGCAAGGTTGCGGCCTGGCATTTCTTGATCTCTCCACAGGTGAATTTATGGTCACCCAGGGAAATGAGCTCTATATCGATAAGCTGATCCAGGGTTTCAATCCTTCCGAAATCATTTATTGTAAATCTCATCGGGATGAGTTTCTGGATAAATATGAAGCCAACTATCACGGTTTTGGCCTGGAGGACTGGATTTTTCAATTACCTTTTACTTACGAAAGGCTGATCCATCATTTCAAGACTTCTAACCTAAAAGGCTTCGGGATTGAAGAACTTAAAGATGGGATCGTTGCGGCCGGGGCAATCCTCTATTACCTGGAAGAAACCGAGCATAGGGAAACCAGTCACATCGGGCATCTCTCCCGGATAGACGAGCAACAATTTGTTTGGATGGACAAATTTACCATCCGCAACCTGGAGCTGATCAACCCGTCACAACCAGATGGTAAATCTTTAATCGATGTCCTGGATCATACCAAGACGCCAATGGGAGCTCGGTTGCTGAGGAAGTGGCTGGTCCTGCCATTAAAAGATCAAAAGACCATTGAAAGGAGACTTGATACGGTAGAGGGATTCCTGGCAAATGATGATTTACTGGAGCTGCTACTGAGCCATCTGTCCAAAATCGGAGATCTTGAGCGGTTAGTTTCCAAAGTAGCCACCCGTAGGATCAATCCACGGGAAATGAATCAGCTTAAAAGTGGCTTGAAGCACATTCATCCGATGCGAGAAGAATTGCAACAAACCAAAGAGACGATATATGATGCCTATGTAGAGCAATTGAATGATTGTAAAAGCCTCCTCGAAAAAATAGAGTCAACGCTAAAGGACGAAGTGCCTTTAAACAGTTCCCAGGGAAATCTGATCAAAGAGGGAATTGATGAAAAACTGGATGAACTGAGATCCATCGCATACTCGGGAAAAGATTATCTGAAAGGTATCCAGGAACGGGAGACAAAAAGAACCGGGATCTCCTCATTGAAGATTGCTTACAACAAAGTTTTCGGATATTACCTAGAGGTGACCAATGCCCACAAAGACAAGGTCCCTCAGGATTGGATCAGAAAGCAGACGCTGGTCAATGCTGAAAGGTACATCACCGAAGAGCTTAAAGTTTACGAGGAAAAAATCCTCAAAGCAGAGGATCAAATCTTTGAAATTGAGTCGCAGTTATACCAGGAGTTGATCTCCTACGCCCAGGAATACATCGAAACGATCCAGCAGAATGCCCGGATTGTTGCCACCATTGACTGTCTCACCTCATTCGCGGCTTTAGCTGGTCGTCATCAATATGTGAAGCCAACCATCTCGAAAGATTACATTATTGATATCAAGGAGGGGCGTCATCCGGTGATCGAACAAAACCTGGCGGCCGAGGAGAGCTATATCCCGAATGACATTTGCCTGGACAATGAATCTCAACAGGTGATCGTCATTACTGGTCCAAATATGGCAGGTAAGTCAGCTTTGCTGCGGCAAACCGCTTTGATCACTCTCATGGCCCAGATTGGGTCATTTGTCCCAGCCGGTTATGCCAAAATCGGATTAGTTGATAAGATCTTTACCCGGGTGGGTGCATCAGACAATCTTTCCAGGGGTGAATCTACCTTTATGGTAGAGATGACTGAGACGGCCAGCATTCTGAACAACCTGAGTGATCGTTCGCTGATCCTGATGGATGAAATTGGCCGTGGAACCAGCACTTATGATGGAATTTCTATCGCGTGGTCAATCGTTGAGTTTATTCACAATCATCCACAGTTCAGGGCCAAAACTCTTTTTGCTACTCATTATCATGAATTGAATGAGCTGACCAATACTTTGCCGCGAGTAAAGAATTTTAATGTATCGGTCAAAGAGCTAGAAGACAAAGTTATTTTCCTGAGAAAGCTGGTACCAGGTGGTAGTGAGCATAGTTTTGGTATCCATGTGGCTCAAATGGCCGGAATGCCCAACCAGATTGTGATCAGATCTAATGAGATCCTGAAAAACCTTGAAAAAGAAAAGCTCAGTGAAAAGGATAAGGAAAAACTCGTTGAAATGCCGAGCAGCCGCGTGCAGCTAAATCTTTTTGAGTCTGATCCAAAATTTGAGAAATTGATGAAGATGCTGTCCGATGTGGACATCAATACCATTTCACCTGTCGAGGCTCTTCTGAAGATCAATGAAATGAAAGAATTGCTAAAAGGGAAACAGTCCAATTGAAAAGTGACAGATTTTCACAATAGAATAGTGAGGAGACCGGTTAATAATTAAATTGCTTGCAATGACAATGGCCTCTAAGATTAAATTCAACCTGATACTTATTCTTTTTTTACTTGTTGAAAGCCTTTCTGCTCAAAATGTTAGCCTGATGGATCTTTGTGGCTGGCGACCAGTAGTCATTTCAGACCAGGTCCCGGTTGACCTTACCTCATCCAGATCTGCTGTGATTATCTCCATGGAAGCTATGGAACAGGATAATAAAACCAGGCCCAACTGGGAAAAACTGGCTAACAAAATTCATGCTGATCTGAGGAAAATGTACATTGATCCGGTCTGCTATGTACACCAGGACGATTTGATGGCAGGACCTGAAATACGCCGAGCATTCGTTACAGAGTTTCAACAGCGCGGTGTCAAAAACCTGATCTTCTTTGAGAAAAAATATGTAGGCTTGGATGAGACTCACAATGTTAAAATCGTGAAATTCAATGGGCAAAACGACCTGACAGCAGAAAACGAAAAAGTTTGGGCGCAAATAGAATCTGCCTATGACCTGATTACTCTGCGATTGGGGCGGCAGATTATCAGACAAAACATTAAGCGAACAAATTTTCTGATCCCCGAAGGACCCAATATTTTAAAAGATCTGCCCGTGTTTACTGGGGTTCATCTGGGCTCATATCCCGGATTGATCAGAAGAGCCAACCTGGCAGTGGTTATCCCGGAGAAGTATAAAATCTACGCAGGTCTTTCCGCCAACGACCAGGAAATACTCCGTCAGGAGAACTTGCAAATCGATAGGAAAATATCAGATATAGAATCCATCATGACGCTTTATCCATACAAATATCAATTGGTAAACTACGGGAATGATGAGACACTGTACAAACAAGGATTTCAATTTGCACTGTTTCCATTTCAATCTACGGGAGTCACCATTAAAAATATGCTCAACTATAAGATATCGGGGAATGAAACGGACTACATTTCTATGGTGCCAAAAGATAGCTCCGGTGTTAGCCTGAAGACGATTCCTGTAGAGCAAATCGTTTATAAATATTATATCAAGCAGACAATTGCTCATGATGTTTACGTCGGAAAGGAGTGGGACAGTGATTTTACGTGGGAAAGTGCATTGAGAAATTTTATTATTAATCTAGGTCGTGCATTGAAGTAAAGACCTATGGCTCGATTAAATCATTTTAAGACCCGGCCAAAACTTCAGCAAATACCAACAGATGAATATCTAGAGCGGCTCAAAATCAAAAAAGAAAATCCCGCTCTTTCATTTCTAAAAAAGCTACACAGGGCACATCTGCAAAATATTCCGTTCGAAAACCTTGACATCCTCTTCGGCAAGAGGATGGAGTTGGACATCCATAAATTCTTTGAAAAAATAGTCAGACAAAAAAGAGGTGGTATCCCCACCGAATTAAACATCCTTTTCTATCACCTGCTTGATGGTCTTGGTTTTAATTGCCTCCTGGTATCAGGCAGAAATAGGTCTAATGGCGACTGGGTACCAGATTTTGACATTCCTCTGATCATTGTTACCCTTGAAGATGAAGATTACCTGGTTGATGTCGGTAGTTTGTCTCTTTTTATGGAACCAAAAAGAATGGAAACAGAAACTCTTCAGCTGGATTACAATCAATACTTCAGATTCAAAACTGATCCCGATGGTCGGTTTATTCTCCAGAAATCTTTCAATTCAATCGAATTTGAAAACATCTATATTTTCGGATTGGAGCCCAAAGAAGTGATTCAGTTCCTGGAGATGTTCCGATATCATCAATCTGCTGACTCTTCCTTTTCTCAGGAAAAGGTAGTGTTTCAACATACTACAAAAGGAAAAGTCATGCTTACTGATAAGTTGCTTCTGGTAGAGGAAAAGGGACAAAAGACCCAGTATCCAATCTTACATGAAGACGATTTTGCATCCAAGTTGCATGACCATTTTGGGCTAGACTACAATAAGCTATTTCGTGAGCGGCTGGATCAGTGAAAGAAAAGCTGTTTCATAAAAGTTGCTTAGCTGGCCTTGCTGGTCTTCCGTTTTAAAAGCCTCCAATTCATCCAGCTTTAGGATAGCTCCAGTCCAGTCTTCCTCTATCCATTTACCAGGTGCATGCAGTGGTTTCATCTTACTGGTATGTACATGCGGCCAGGTGCTCACATAGAAATAAGGTTCATCATTGCTGTCATCGCCCGGCATCATCCCAAGTGTAATGAGTGTATCGGTTTCGGGGTCTCCCGAATCCTTCAAAATAATACTGATGGCAATATCGAAATGGTGTGGCCAAATCTGGATTTCCTGCTTCCATTCCAGTTTTTTCTTCAGCTCCCTCAGAACCAAAAAGGAATTGTGATAATATTTTCCTAATTCTTCCATAGCCTCGTCATCATCCAGATCAAATGGAGCTCCGTTCAGCTGAGGATATTCTTTTAGCTGGTAGGGTAATTTGATGGCAAGCTCGCCAGCTGAAAGACCAAGCTTGCCAATCTGTTCTTCCAGCCAAAGCATAATCTTACGATGGTTTGAGCCCCGCACTTCAAAACTTGAAATGGTATTGACCCGCTCATCAACCAGGTAGATGTTAAAATCCTCAAGACTGATCGACGACCTGAATTTTATGTTTCCCTCTACCCAATGCCCTGCCATTCTTGACAGGCCGGGGATCCAAAAAAGCGTGGCATTTCTGTCAGATTTGCTATCTCCCAGAAATCTTCTCCCAACAGCTGAGACATTTTGTATAGCTACATGAAGTTGTGCTCTTGCGTTAGCAATTCGTGATACGTCTATTTGGTGGAAAGGTCTCCAGTCAAGAGATAACATGGCTTGGTGGCGATCACGATGGAGAAATTAATTAGTCCTGATATTTCTTTACCGCCCGCTTCAGAGAATCCCGATCAGAGGTGATCATCGGGTCACTAAATACTTTTGCAGAGAGTGCAGAAATTACTCCTTTTTTATAGCCTAGCTTGGTGGCCAGCTCCTCACAAAATTTGATTTCACTCAGGTAGATCTGGTTGTCGATCTTCATCAGCTGCACAATGTTGTAGAGGTATTCAAATTTTTCGTCATCCGTCATGGTGGACAAAGAGGGTAATGGTTCAGGTTGATCGACCAACTCCATGATTTCCTTCTCCGTAATTCCATTTGCCTTCCCAATCATGTAAATTAAATCTCGCTCTTCTCCAGCAAAATCGCCGTCGATCTTGGCAAGAGCTATGAGTGCACTAAGCTGTGATTTGATACTCATAATATTATTTTTCAAACGTTTTAGCTTGCTTCTTAAGCAGTTCCCGGTCTGAGGTAATGCTTGGATCGGAGTAAATCCTCGCAGACAATTTCTTTACTACGGCCTTTTGAAAGCCCAGCATATCAGCCAACCCTTCACAGTAGTTGATCTCACTCAGGAAAACTTCATTGTCAATTTTCATGAGCTGGATCAGATTATATAAATACTCAAACCTTTCGTCAAATGACAAAGCACTGAAACTGATGGGTTCTGCACTTTTCTTCGCCATCTCGGACTTTATCAGATCATCAATATCTTTTTCTTTTACCTTATTGGCTTTGCCAATGCTATATATCCAAACCTGCTCTTCCCGATCAAATTTATGATCAGCAAGGGCCAGCTGAACCAAAGACTGTAAATGTGCCTTAATGTTGTCTACCATAATGTGCCAGTTTTATTCAATAAATATAGGTATAAAATCAGAACCTAATGCATATAGCTCCCTGCATTGATATCAAAGGTAGCACCTGTAGAATGATCGGCCATTCCGCTAGCAATGAATGTGACCAGAGGAGCCAGGTCTTTTGGCTCTGTCATGCGCTCCAAAGATAAGTCACCATTGGTATGTTGTTCACCATATTGGTCAATAAAAGCTTTGGCCATATCTGTCTTCACAAAACCAGGTGCTATGCTGAATGCTTTGATGCCATCCTTGCCATACGCAGAAGCAATGCTCTTGGTGAGCGAAACCACTCCGGCTTTTGATGCTGCATATGACATGTAAGCTGCCTGATCTCCCATAAAAGCTGCTTTTGATGTAATATTGATGATTCTGCCAGCCATCCTCTTTTTTAGAAAAAATTCAATGGCCTTTTTACAAAGCGCAGCAGTTGAGCTGAGATTCACCTGGATGACTTCCTCCCATACCTTCAACCATTCTTCTTCGGCAAGATTGATTTTGGCTGGCTTAGCTATCCCAGCATTGTTGATGAGTATATCAACACTTCCCATTTCAAGGACCACCCTGTCAAATAGTTTTCCTGCCTCGCCCTTTTTGGAAAGATCTGCCTGATAGGATTTGGACTCATTGCCTAAAACATGTGCGAGGTTTTCAGCCTCCCTTGCATTTTTGTTGTAATGGATTGCAATGGTGGCTCCCGCCTCAGCCAACTTGGTGGCGATGGCCTTGCCAATGCCCCTGCTGGCCCCGGTGACCAAAATGGTAAGTCCAGATAAATTAATATACATCTAAGAAAATCATCAATGTGGTCTTAAAGATGTGAAAGAAATAGATTAGAACACTTCTCCAACCATAATTATTGGCATTTAGTTACCAATAAGTGTCATCCATATGAAAATTTACTAATATTTTCGTCAATTCTTAAAAATTGCATTAGCTGGGTGAGTTTTTTATAATGGTTGTGATAATGAGAAAATGCTTATCTTAGTCGCTACCTCCAGCTCATCAATAAATGAGTCGAACACCGTTTAAATTTATTCTATGGGAATTCTCATACCCTTAATTCTAATTACAATTTGTTGCATCGTCATATGGAGAGCGGGTGACGGATTTATGACAGCTTCCGAATATATTGGAAGAAATCTTTCTGATGGTGTTCGTGGAGCCACTATTAATGCTGTGGCCAGCTCTATGCCCGAAGTTTTTACCTCATTGTTCTTCCTCTTTATCATGAAAGACGCAGAAGGGTTTTCCGGAGGAATCGGCACTACAGCAGGTTCAGCCATATTCAACAGTATGGTAATACCGGCTGTATCCGTACTCGCTGTGATTGGGATAGGCCTCACCAAAAGTGTAAAGGTTTCCCAAAAAGTAATGTTGCGAGACGGGCTTTCTCTTCTGATAGCCGAAATGATTTTCATTATTCTCATCAGTGGGTCTGAACTGGATTGGTACCATGGATTTTTATTGATGATTGTCTATGTAGCCTATATCATCTATATGTTTTGGTCTATGGACAAAAAAGACCGGGAGGAGCTGTTGCACGAAAGTCACGTATCTGAAGAAGATTTTGCTGAAGTTGGTGGAAAGCAGAAGCCTTTTTTTCTTGGACTTATTACCCTGGATCTTGAAAGAATATTTATTGGCAAGAATAAAATCAATAATGTCAATGCCTGGTTTTTACTCGTTTCCGCAACGATATCAATTGCCATGGTCTGCTATTTGCTTGTCCTGGCTTGCGAGTGGATTGGAGAAGAAACCTATACCGTCCCATTCCTGGGAACGTTTCATGGACTGGGAATCCCGGTAATGTTTGTGGCTTTGATCCTGGCCTCAGCTGCCTCCAGTTTCCCTGATACCATCATCTCTATCAAAGATGCCCAGAAGGGTCAATATGATGATGCCATCTCCAATGCACTGGGAAGTAATATATTTGATATCTGTTTCGCCCTGGGTTTTCCGCTGATGATTTTTACATTGATCTACGGACCCATTCACATGCCCCCTGAAATGGTGGACATGAGTAGCGAACTCCGTTTTCTTCTTTGGTTGTTGACTGTACTGGTCCTCCTCATCTTTATCATCGGGACAAAAATTGGAAAAAGCAAGGCATTCCTCTTGCTGGGGCTATACTTCCTGTTTGTGCTTTATGTAATTGGTCGAGGTTCCGGCAATGAGTATGCTCAAAGCCTGGCAGACTGGTTGGTCTCCGTTGTAAGGTGGTTTAGTATCAACTAATCCGGCAAATGGTTGCCATATAATTTATTTAAACTTTAAATTCGCAATAAAAATATCAGATTATGGAATTAACTAATCCTGCAGTTACCAGTGGAGTGCACATTTTCGTAAACATTGCCGTATTTCTTATCGCATTTGTTTCTGCACTCATGTTTGTCAACTCAAGGAAAGAAAGCAGGAAGTAATAATTGCCTGGGCACTATCCTATTGGCAGGCAAATCCCTCTACCTCCCGGAAAACGATGGGTAGTCGGTGATATCCATGGGTGCCACAAAACTTTTCTTTCTCTTCTCGACAAAATTCGGCTCACCGCCGATGATCAGCTCTTCCTTCTTGGTGATTTTATCAACAAAGGACCCAATAGTCTTAAGGTACTCAAGGAAATCATTGAATTTAAAGGAGCTGTTTTACCACTTCTGGGAAACCACGACAAAATGTTTCTTGACTTTTACCAGGATCCCACCCCTGATAAGTTGGAGATCCTGAGAAAATTGAATCTCTCCGATCTTTTAGATGCTGATACTTCTACACAGGAGCAAATGGCCCGATTCATTCAAAGCCTCCCCTACTACTACATCTCCGGTGATGTGATTCTGGTGCATGCCGGATTCAATTTTGATGCTGATGATATCTTCTCCGATACGGAAGCCATGATCATGATCAAAGCATTTAGCTACGATCCCAAAAAGGCATCCGGCTTGAGCATCGTGCATGGCCATTACCCCACTCCATTGGAGCAGATCCAAAAATCGATCGATGGGCATAGCAAAGTGATTCCGTTGGATAACGGATGCGTTTACCAGGGCAACCTACAGGGAATAGGAAACTTACTTGGCCTGGAACTCAATGCAATGAAACTGGTTGTCCAGCCAAATGTGGATCAAACGTGATCTCGCTTGTGTGTGCTTACCTTATCGTTTGGCAATATGATTGGACAAATGATGGCCAACACGAATAAGAAAAGGATGAAAAGAAGCATGTACATAATCAGACACTTTTTATTTGAGATTCCAAATATAGGATTTCTATCCCTTAAGCTATCAATTTTTTTACTGAGAATTAAACCACTCCCTGGGCAATCATTGCATCAGCTACCTTTACGAATCCCGCAATATTTGCTCCCTTCACATAATCAGTATAATTTTTATCCACCTGACCATATTCCATACAGTTCGAATGGATGCTCTTCATGATCATTTTCAGTCTGTAGTCCACCTCTTCTCTGGTCCAATAAAGACGCTGGGCATTTTGAGACATCTCAAGTCCGGAGGTAGCTACACCTCCTGCATTTGATGCTTTACCTGGAGAAAACATCAATTTCTCCTTTTTGATGATGTGATATGCTTCCAGGGTAGTAGGCATATTGGCTCCCTCGAATACCCCTTTACATCCATTCCCTATCATTGTTTTTGTGTCGGCAACATCCAGTTCGTTTTGTGTCGCACATGGATACGCCAGATCCACTTTGAAATTCCAAGGTGTTGTATCAGCATGAAATTTTGCAGACTTAAACTTGTCAGCATATTCACTTATCCTGCCTCTTTGTTCGTTCTTCAAAACTTTGATGTACTCAAGTTTCTCTGAGTCTATTCCATCCTTATCGTAGATGCAGCCTGCTGAATCAGAAACTGTAACAGGTTTAGCCCCCAGCTCAATAAGTTTCTCAATGGTGTACTGGGCAACATTTCCACTTCCGGAAACCGCACAAACTTTACCTTCTAAAGAATCGTCCTTTGATGCGAGCACTTCCTGACTGAAATATACCACACCATACCCAGTGGCCTCAGTTCTGATCAGACTACCACCATATTGAAGTCCTTTTCCTGTAAGTACTCCCGCGAATTCGTTTCGGATTTTTTTGTATTGCCCAAACATATAGCCAATCTCTCTGGCTCCTACTCCGATGTCCCCGGCTGGAATATCGGTAAACCCTCCGATGTGTTTAGACAATTCCGTCATGAAACTCTGACAGAATCTCATCACCTCAAGGTCTGTTTTCCCCTTGGGATCAAAGTCGCTTCCTCCTTTTCCTCCTCCAAGTGGAAGGGTGGTCAGACTGTTTTTGAACACCTGCTCAAATGCCAGAAATTTCAAGATGGAAAGATTGACTGACGGATGAAATCGAAGCCCTCCTTTATACGGGCCAATGGCGGAATTCATCTGAACCCGAAAGCCCCTGTTGACCTGGATGTTACCATCTTTGTCTTGCCAGGGAACCCTGAAAATAATAACGCGTTCCGGCTCACACATTCTTTCCAGGATATTTGCTTCCTTATATTTCTTATGCTGCTCGACATATGGAACAATCGTTTCAGCAACCTCCGAGACCGCCTGGATGAATTCTTTTTCGTGAGCATTTTTTTGCGAAATTTTCGCGACAAATTCCTCTACTTCTTTAGTGTATTCCGCCATATGGATAATGTGTTCGTTTAGTCTCCAATTTAAATAAATTTTTAACAACTGGTTGGCAAAAAACCGAGTCCTGAGCCGCTGAATTAAAGATTTCAAAATAAAAGGCTAAACACACGATAACATTCCTGCGTTATATTGTTGGCGAAAACCACCAAAGAAATGGAAACAATCAAACAATTGGATTCTGAGATCCTGGTACGGGTGAAAAACCTGAGCGGGATTCAGAAAAATGATGTATTAGATTACATTGAAAGGATTCCAAGAAAAGGCCATAGCACGAAGCTTTATAGAAGAAAAGCTATGAAGCAAATCAAGAAGGCCCTGGAGAATCAATAGAAATGTGATCAATCTTCGGAGAGGACAATGACCATGTCTTCATCCGCAAGTGTAAAGACAGCTGATTTTTTAGGGTTGACGTAGACTCCGTAGCCCTTATTGGCATCTTTTGCTTCTCTGATAATTCTATAGCCTATAGCTACTTCATTCTTTCTTGCTGCTGATTCCAGAATTGTATAGAAATGAATTGGAACGCCTGTCTTCACATATTCTTTAGCAGATTTGATATATATTTCTGATCCCTCTGCATCAAAAAGATCTTCAAATACCCTCATCAAGAATTTGTTCTCTGAAACCTGACTCATCAGCAAACTGATAAGTTTATCACTCACTATAAAGTCATCTGCGCTGGTGATGTCAGCAAGCTGTCTATTTCTGATGTCAAGCATTTCACTCACAATTTTATAGCGCTCTTTTCTGCTCTCAGTGAAATTCCTTAAGTGTAATAAAGTGATCAGCGTTTGAGCATCCGCCTCCTGAATTGGAAAATAATTCTGATAACAGAGCAAAATGATGTATTGATACTGCGTGAGATGCATGTTGGACAGTGTGTCCCGGTCTGTGGTATCCTGCACCTCAAATTCCAGTTCAATTTTCTTCACAGAATTTTGTAGTCTGCGTACAGTCTTTTCAGCATCATCAAATTTAGAAACAACTCTTACCGTAGATCCTTCCGGCACATAATAGTCCAGTTCCTTGATAATGTATTTTGCCCGATCATTCCAGCCTATCAATAGAATCTGCTCCACTTCCGGAATCGCCGGCTCGGAGTAAACAATCGAACTTTCCTCCAAAAGAATGTCCTTCGGTGCATTGGGTACCAGGGTATCATCATCCTCGGTAATACCGATCACCCGATCACCTCGCTTGAAAATTGTGTCCATCGGAGGATTGATCTCTACGGACCCATCCGCATACTGAATCCCCATGATAGCTGAATCTTCATAAGAGAAAAGTATTTCGCGAAATGTCTTGCTGACAAGAGAAGGTTCTTCCATGAAGTAGATCTCATCCCCGCCAAAATCCATCAACTCAATGTATACAACACTTAGACCGGATTGCCTGCTGGTCTGGACCATAATCCGGCTGATAATTTCATCCGAAAGGATCAATTCCACTTCATCCTTACCCACCATCTTGGCCACCTCAAAGTTTTTCTTATTCTCCATTTCAGCAGTGATGTGATATGGAGCTTTTCTTCGCTCAGGGTTCGTTACGATTGCAACGATTGTTTTAATGATTTGAGAATCTGAGTTTTCATTGTCCTTGTCCAGGATAATAATGGACTTAGTATCGAATGGATTGGCAATGTAAAGANCATGTACATCGATAGGGTTCCCCGTTCTGCAGATTACATCTGTGTTCCCCGTGTTGCCAACTTTGTCACGGATCTCATCCTCCATCAGGACCTTGTCCATGTCTGCCAGCACCACAATGACGCCACGCTTTTGGTTTTCGTTAGCGATGCAGAGCTCTGAAATAATGGTGAATATTTTAGAAGACCATCCCAATATCAAAACGTGATCCTGCTCGATCACGAATGAACGACCCTTTCTCAGATCTTCCATTTTCGTAAGGATACCATTGGAAACCAAACCTATAAGAGTGGAAACAATAACAAGTCCGATAGCTGTTGTGAACATCATGAAAAGTCTAAATGGCCAATTTTCATCATGATTTCCAAGTACACCAGGATCGAGAACGTGAGTCAGGTTTACCCAAAGAGATTCATAAAAAGTAAAATCTTTTTCGGTTTCTGCGTCAGGATGCAATCCCATCAATAAGAGAAGTATCCCAAAAATTGTAATGGTGACTACCGAGATAATCCCCAAACCCGAAATCATAGAGATCGTCCCCTTTGACACGAAATTGTCAAACCGGTAATTCAGTCTGGTTCTAAAGGGAAACTTACTCATAGAGTTTTTTTGAAATAGATTCTTATTCTAAGATGGTGCAAAACTAATCCATTTAAAAGTTTTTATCGGCAGATAATTAAACGTGGTTTCTACCTCATTTCTACAAACCTAAGAAAATCAAAAATGGTTATTCTAAATAGCTCCTTTTCTTCATTATCCCTGAATAAAGCCTGCTTTTGCCTATTGAGTACCAAAAAGATTTCATCGTTTTTTAATATCCCATTATACACCTTCACCGCCACCGTAGTTTGGGTGCTGATATCCCCTTCGTTCAACAGAAGTTTTTGAGAACCCTTTTCGTTTTCAAAAAGCATGACCAGATTTTCTTCATTTTCCAATTTGGCTGATCGATTGAGCATAATTGCTGCAAAATCATTTCTCCAATTGAAAGCAATAGTTGGGATTAAATAAGCCTGATCAAATTCGTCATAACCGGATAAAGTATAGAGATCAATAGCGGCTTCTTTGTTTTCTTCAATCTCGTAGTATGAACGCCTCATATTCCTGAAATAAATTTCGGAAGCATCTGTAGACTGGTAACGCAGCTTTTCCAAATCTACCGGCTTGTTCTTATCCGGGTGGCAGCTTGTGAGGCAAAAGATGGTGACAAGTAAAATGAGTACTCGCATTATTTCTTTCTTAGACACAAAATAGTTTGGGCATGTTTGTCCTCATAATGAATGGTCTTTACGGGTGTTAATTTTTCATATGAGTCAGAAATGTTCATCTCTTCCAAAAGATCTTCAGTTAGTGGAAATCGCACCGAACCATCACTAAACTGAATTTTACGATCCGATAGTTTTTTGACATAATCAGAAAAACCAATGATCGAATCCATCGATAAATACAACAAACCACCAGGCCCAAGTAGATGAGAAATATTCTGCCAGGCCTTCAGAAACGAATTTTCATCTTCGCAGAAATGCAATACACGTGAGCAAATGACAGCATCCATTGGACTCATGTCCGAAAGCGGATCCCTAATATCATGTTGTATGATCTTTGTCGGATCCTTGCCAAAACTTTTAACCATGTATCTGACCAGATCAACTGAAGAGCGGTCTATGTCTATCGCATAGATATCAAAATCATTCTGTAAAAAGTAAATGAGATTTCTACCTTCGCCACAACCTATGTCCAGAAGTTTTTGATGCTCTGAGAAAAAGCCTTTTAAGATCAGATCTAACAACTCCAGGTCGATATCCCCGAAAATATTATTGTAATTCTTCTTTTCCTGATCCATTATTTAGAAGATATAAATGTGGAAAAAGAAATATTTAATTTGGAGATAACAATAGAGTTGTTTATAATTATTTTGATTATGCTTTTATTTGTATTTCGAACGACGAAAAAATTAAATGTACGAGAGGGGCTGGTTCGCTTAATCCTTTTGGTATGCCAATACTAATTTTTCCGGCTCCTCTCTTTTTTCGATCAATTTAAATTCTCATAAATACCAGCAACGCCCTGGCCACCACCCACACAGGCTGTTACCATTCCATATTTGTTATTACGGCGCTTCATTTCATTGAACAATGTGATTGACAGCTTGGCACCTGTACATCCGAGTGGGTGGCCAAGTGCAATGGCGCCACCGTTTACATTTAAGGTTTCTGTATTCAGGTCAAGCTCCCTAACTACTGCCAGTGATTGCGCAGCAAAAGCTTCGTTGAGTTCCACCAGATCCAGATCGTTTTGCTTGATACCTGCTTGTTTCAATGCCTTGGGTACAGCCTCTACCGGACCGATCCCCATTATTCTCGGATTGACACCCGCTGTTGCATAAGATACCATCCTTGCAATCGGTTTAAGATTATACTCATTTACCATACGCTCGGACATTACCATCACAAAAGCAGCTCCATCCGAAGTTGGTGAGCTATTGCCCGCCGTAACAAAACCACCTTGCTTAAATGCCGGTCGTAATTTGGCCAGACCTTCCATCGTAGTATCTTCCCGCACACATTCGTCGGTATCTACCGTAAATCTTTTGCTTTTCTTCTGTCCATTTTCTACAAAAACGTCTTCCACTTCAATGGGAAGTATCTCATCCTTGAATTTCCCATCCGCAATTGCTTTTGCAGCTTTCTGATGTGATAGCATAGAAAACTCATCTGCGTCCTCTTTCGAGATTTTGAAGTCTTTGGATATTTCCTCGGCTGTCAATCCCATGTTTAGGTAATATTCGGGATGCTTTTCTGCAATTCGCCAGTTCAAAGCTGCCTTGTACCCTGTCATTGGTACCAGAGACATGGATTCTGTTCCTCCGGCTATAATGCATTCGGCGGTTCCAGCATGAATCCTCGCTGATGCCAAATGAATGGCTTCCAAACCAGAACCACAATACCTGTTGATGATCATGCCCGGCACCTCAATCGGGAGCGAAAGCAATGAAATCATTCGGCCCATCTGCATACCCTGCTCTGCCTCTGGTATCGCATTGCCCACGATCAGATCATCTACCCTTTTGGCATCAAATCCATCGATTGATTTCACCAGATGTTTTATCACATCTGCAGCTAAATCGTCAGGTCGGTAAAACCGAAAACCTCCTTTTTTTGCTCTGCCCACAGCAGAACGAAAACCTGCTACTACATATGCATCCATGTTGTTAATATTTTTAGTTTCTTAATGGCTTACCCTTGAATAATATACTTTGAATTCTTTCTAATGTCTTTTGCTCTCCACATAGACTCAAAAATGCTTCTCGCTCCAGGTCCAACAGATATTGTTCTGATACATTGGTTGGAGAGGTCAGGTCACCCCCATTCATTACATAAGATAGCTTTCTGG